>JAFPYQ010000039.1 GCA_017394475.1 Oscillospiraceae bacterium
AAAAGCAAGCTTTGAAACAGGCATAAAATATCCCCCAGTGCATCGGGGGATATGAGTTACTGCAGCTTGTTATACACTGTGCCGCCCATGAGTTCTTTATCATTGGCAGCAAACATCTCGGATATGGTGACTACCTGCCACCCTTCTTCCCTGAGCCAGGGCAGCAGTTCCTCCATGGCCTCGGCAGTGGCCTCATAATTCTCATGACAGAGCACGATGGCGTTTTCGAGAGTGCCGTTTTCCTTTGCCTTTTTGATGGTCTCCACGATCTGATCCTTTGTGGCGTTGTTCCAGTCCTTGGTATCCACAGAGCAGCCTATCAGTGCCACATCATAGAGGGTATCACTGACCACCTTGCTGTGATCGAGGAAGGGGAGCCTCATCAGCTTTGAGGGCTCTGCGCCGATTATGGATCTCAGCCTTTCGTGGGTGGTCTCAAACTCGCTGCGTATCTTCTCGGGGGATTCCTTTGAGAGATAGGGGTGTGTCTTGGTGTGATTGGCGATCTCCATGCCCTTGTCATAGGCATATTTGACCTGCTTCTCGGTCTTTATCCAGTCGGAAACATAGAAAAATGTCGCATGGAAGCCGTTGTCGTACATGGCATTGATTATGCGGTATGCGGGGTCGGTCTCCTTTATGGCGCTGGCGCCGTCGTCAAATGCGATGGCTACCATAGGCTTTGTGGGGTCTATCCAGGAAATATCCGCATTGTTTGCCACAGGAACGGGCTCATGCGCTTCGGGAGCCGCTGCCGTTTCATCCGTCCCTTTTTTGCTCTTGTTTTCAGGAGTGCCCATGCTTATCACCTCTGATACTGCATTGTCGATATATATATCGGTCAGGCTGTCGGGAGACTCAACATAGAGCAGCAGGTTTTCCGCGCCTTCCGGGATGGTGTAGGACTCATTTTTGAGTGTTACCCATTCCTCGCTCTTAGACGGTGCGATAGCTACCTGATCGTAGTGATCGCCGTCATCTGCGGTATACTGCATGGTGAGCTTGAGCTGTGCCGACTGGTCGCTGTTCTGCAGTGCATCCACGCTGAACATATAGCTGCCGCCTGGTACATAGGTATCGGGGCTCAGCATTATCGCCGCGCCGTTCCAGTTATCCGCCCTGCCTGTCACGCACAGTGAGCTGTCGCCCTTTGAGGCAAAGTCCTTGCTCACGCTGACTGTGGTGCTGCCTCGCGGCATCCAGCCCTGGGCATCTGATTCAAAATCACAGTCCAGCACATCTGCGCCGCCTTCGGGTATCGTATCCTTCTGCATGACAACTGCCGCTTTATTAACGGTGACCTTGGTATCGGCGGCCTTTGTGTATTCTCCGCCGATCTTCAGGTCGTTCTTGTATATCCTTGCAGAGCCCGAGGACTGATAACCCTCGATGGTAAGGGCTACCTCGTACATCTTGCCCAGCTCCAGACCGCATTCCTCCCAGGCATCAAAGTGCTTTGATACGGAGATGGTGCCTTCAAAGGTGTTGTCGTCGCTCTCGGGCTTGTGCTGCCTTACGCTCCAGTACTGGTCGAAGGTCTTGGTGCCGTCGATGGAGGGCTGGTTTATCCTTATGGTCTTGTATATATCATAGGTGGCGCCGTCCACTTCCACAGTTCCCAGTGCAGATGGTGCTCCGGGCGGCCTCCAACTGCCCCATGATTCTACTACATAGAATTCCACCAGGGGATCTCTCGTCCAGCCGTAGACGCACATATAGGAATTGCCGTCGGGCTCATATTCGATGCCGAAATCAACGGAGATATCCCCCAGGTCCTTATATGTCTGCGTGCAGTCGAATTTCTGCCCCCTGCGGAAAAGGGCGTTGTTTATGTTGCTCCACTCACAGGAGAACGTTCCGCCGCTGCTGACGGTGAATTTGGTATCGCCCCTGTCCTTCCAGAGCTCATAGCCGTAGCCGTCTGCGATACCGATCTTGTTTTCAGTAAAAACCAGATCCGAAGACTGCTCTGCCGGAGTGCTCGCCACAGTGTCCGCACCTGCACCGCTGTTGCCGCCGTCACGGGGAACGGATGCACAGCCCGGTGCCATACCTGCGAAACACAGTGCCAGAGCAGATATGCTCAGTCTTTTGAGGAGGTTTTTCTTCATCTGATTACCTCGCTTTCAGTGTCTGTAATGTCATGTCAGCGTGCCCGCTGACTATCTTCGATTGTTTATACTATTTTATCATATCCCGGGATAAATTCAAGTTGTTTATTGTGATTGATTTGGGATTTATTGCTATACTCCGCAATATGGCAAGCTTCTGCAGGACGCTTGCAGGCTGCGGATAAAAAAATATTGCAAAGCGCTCCAAAAACACTTGAATGTAGCCCCGTGTTATGGTATAATCATAATATACTTTACCCATCAGCCGAAACAGCAGTCCCTTGTGTGGTCGTGTCCGATCATGGAGAATGACTGCTTTCACAGATAGGAAATAAGGGCAGGAGGAATTATGGACAATTCAAAGGTTCTCGATGAGATATTCAAGGTATCATACGAACTTTATGAGGATATGAGCGATGTATTCCCGGATCAGGGGCACATGAAGATATTCTCGTATCTCACAAGGCTCGGAAAGACCCTTGTGGAGGCCGACAGAGCGAGCTTCTGGAAATGGGACAAGAAAGCAGGCATACTCTGGACTACTGCCGCTACCGAAACGGATACTATCGTCATCCCCGACAAGACAGGCCTTGTGGGAAAGGCGCTGAGAGAGGGAAAGGTTATAATTACCAATGATCCCTACAACGATCCCGATTTCAATCCCGAGGTGGACAAGAAGACCGGCTATGTGACCCGTTCCGTGCTGGTAATGCCCATATCCAACATAAAGGGTGAATATATCGGCGCATATCAGGTCATCAACAAGATGGGCGGCGACGGCAAGTTCGATCTCAAAGAGGATACCTCAAAGCTGTCCCTGGCTGCAGTTATCTGCGGACTGGCACTGGAATCCGATGTGTTCCTGGATGAATCCTATACCGACAGGCTCACGGGGCTCAAGAACCGCATGGGCTTTTACAGTGATTTCAGCTGGAAATATGATGTGGTGCTCAAGGATCAGAGCAGGAAGATGTCCCTGTTTATATGCGATATAGACAAGTTCAAGCTGGTAAACGATACCTACGGTCACAATGCGGGGGATGATGTGCTCAAAGCTGTTTCATCCGTCATCGCACAGGCAGGCGGCAAGGAATACGGCGTTTACAGATGGGGCGGCGAAGAATTCATCATGATCATGCCCGATCTTTCAGGTGAGGATGCTTTGGAAAAGGCAGAGGAAATACGCAGGAAGATAGAGCAGAGCACCTGCCATACATCAGAGGGCGATCTTAAGGTGACCATGAGCTTCGGCGTTACACTCTACGATCCTTCAAAGGATATTGCCGAGAACATACGCATTGCTGACAAGAACCTCTACACTGCCAAGGAGACAGGACGAAACAGAGTCATTTACTGATGACAGGGTCTTAGCAGATATCGTGAACGTAAGGAAGTGATATTCGTGCTTACTTTTTTTGGAAGAGGCTCTGCTTTCTCAAAGATGAACAACAACGCGTTCTTTACAGACGGCAGTGACCTTGTTCTGATAGACTGTGCTATGTCCTCATTCCACCGCATAGTGGAGGAAGGACTTGACAAAATATGCGGCGGTAAAGAGATAAAGCGTATCATCGTTATAGTGACCCATACTCACAGCGACCATATCAGCGGTATTGCCATGCTCATCCACTATGCCTTCTATATACTGCATATCCCCGTTGTGGTGGCAGCGCCCTCCGAAGAGGTGAGAGCCGATCTGCGGTATTGCTGCGAAAGGCTCGACGGCTGTGCGGCGCAGGCGTACAGTATCGTTCTTGCCGAGGATCCGGAGATAAAATGGGTGAAGAACGTGATACTCACCGAACATTCTCCCGAGCTGGCGGGAAGGTGCTTCGGCTATGAGCTCATGGTAAACGGCACACACATCGTATACACAGGCGATACCCGCACCCTTGCCCCTTATGAGCCCTATATCACGGCTGATACAGTTCTGTATTCCGAGATCTCCACATACAGATCGGAAGTGCATCTGTATCTGTACGACAATCTTGACCGACTTATCGCACTGACAAAGCAGGGGACAAAGGTATTCCTCATGCACCTTGATGATGAGGCGCAGATACAAAGGGCCATACTTTATACGGATATCAGACTGGCTCCGCTGCTGTGATAAACGTAAAAACCCCCGCTTTAAGGGCAGCGCTGATATATAGAAGTTTTAAGCCATGGTATTTCTGATGCAAAGTCAGAAGTACTATGGCGTTTCTATTGACAGTGCATAGATGACGTGCTATAATGGTAACTAACATAAATCAGGATTTATATGGAGTTAATATATGAAAGTATTTTTGCTGTGGCATATACACGAGTTAGCTGATGATTTTGGTACACACGATGAAGAAATGCTAATTGGTGTATTTTCATCTTCCAAAATAGCTAATGACACCATTCAAAAGTTCAAAAATCTGGATGGATTCAGAGATTATTCTTTAGATTGTTTTATGATAGAAGAATACGAGGTGGATAAACCAACAAATTGGACGGAGGGGTTTTGTACTGTTCGATGGACTGAATGATCAACTCAACTGGAATTATGATAAATTCCGGGTTTATCTTAGCAGTTGTATAAAATACAATGCCCCGAAGCACTTTGAAGTGCTTCGGGGCAATACTTCTATATGGGTATCTGTTTTAGAGCGGGGGATCGTTGTTTTCTGTATCATAGCTTTCTGCTCATAAGGATAAGATCGGTGGAGGAACCGTCCTCATATCTCATGGCGTCGGGTATCTTTC
>JAFPYQ010000373.1 GCA_017394475.1 Oscillospiraceae bacterium
TCATGCGCAGGTGCGAGAATACATCGAAGCTCACGGCATGACAATGGGAGATTTTGTGGCGCAGGCTCTTGACAATGAGCTGCACCCGAGAATACAGGAGGGAAATAATATGGGAACAAGAACAATGGCTTTCCAGGTGCCGGAGGAGCTTTTCCAGGAGATCAAGGACTATCTGAACAGGCACCATATGAAGCAGAAGGACTTTGTGCTGGGTCTTATCCGTGCAGAGCTAGACAGGGATCAGCAGCAGACCGAAAGTCAGGAGCAGGCGGAGGTACAGGATAATGGTGAGGCTGAGTACGAAGATGAGGCACTTGAGGACGATGAGGGCTTTGAGGAAGAAGCCGAGGAATCCGAAGATATGGCAATGAATATGGGGTGATCTAATGGTTTACGATGAAAAGAAGATAGAGCGTTTGAGGGCGTTGTACCCTCCCGGAACGGTTATCTGCCTTGACCGTATGGACGACCCTTATCCGGTAGAAAGTGGGTCGCTTGGAAAAGTTGAATATATTGACGATGCCGGGAATATCCACATGAAATGGCGCAACGGAAGCTCACTGGCGCTTGTTCCGGAGACCGATGATTTTCATATTGTTAACCCGAAATACGATCAATCGGTAGCGGCGACGGTCAGGAGAAAGATAGGCGAATTTGTTAGCAGTGAGCTAAAGCTGCATGAACTTTTGCTGGAGACTGCAAGAGATATTGCTGCCCGAGCTGTCAGCGGAGAGGATAGCTTTGACATCGACAAGCTGTTTGAGGATACTGATTTCCGAAATCCTATCATACACGCTATAAGCGAGATGGTTGGGGCTATGCCGGAAATTATGCACTCGGCTGTTCACGATATCGGTGTTCCCTTCCAGAATGTGCTGACGGTCATGCCGAATGATGTCAGCGAGGATGAGGAACAGGTCGATGAGCCTGACGAATCCGAGGGGCAGAATATGGGAATGTAGGACTTGAAAAACTGACTGCGATATGCTATACTATTATAAAAGCCGAGCCAAATGGTTCGGCGCTTACATAAAAAGGAGAATCAAAATGAACGCAAAAAGGTTTATAGCTGTTCTGCTAGCAAGCGTTATAGCACTGGGGCTCATATCCTGTGGAACTGTCGAGAAAAATGAGAAGGATAACTCCACTGCTTTGCAGAATGAGAGTGTAAGTGACAGTTATAGTGAGGATTATGAGTTTGCAAAAAATCTCACGGGCATGGACTTAGAGGATGCAAAATCGCTTATGAAAGATACCTTTAGCGGCGAGGAAAAAGAAAGCAGTATTACTACCGACGGATACAAGAGGAAAGTTTACAGCTATGTCGGGAGCTTTGAGTTTCTCGGTCAGAAGGTACACAGCGCATACATAGTTACTGGTGTTGACTCGGGTGGAAAGGTAACTGGGTTCGGTGTGACAGCAAATTACTGCACAGGGATAAACAATACAGAGTATATGTATGACTATGCGCAGACTGAACAGAGGTTTGATTCCTTTAAAACGACGTTGACTAAGAAATACGGCGAGCCAAAGTCGGCAGAGATTGATGGCGGTTGTCATTACAAAGAATGCGAATGGGCTGATGAACAGATAAGGCTTGAGCATTCATATAACTATATCGACAAAGAAAAGGTGACTGATCTTCAGACAACGCTGGCGTTTGGAGACAGTGGCGGA
>JAFPYQ010000374.1 GCA_017394475.1 Oscillospiraceae bacterium
ATCAGGCTGTAGCCCTGCTTGAATATCCCGGAGATGATCCTGTAATTATCTATAAAGCCCTGACAGGCCTTGGTCAACTCAGTATTCATAACGGCCTCCTTGAAATGTTGGAAAACAAAAGCAAAACGATATAAGAGCAAAAATATCATAATATTAGATGTAAAAATATCACATAATATGACATATCACATAATTTGATATAATACTATCACATATTTAGATGTTTGTCAAGATTATTATATACTTTTTAATGTGTTTCAAATGATAATCGTGAGTATGCACAAATATTATATGTACAATTTGTCTAATATTATGGTTAACGACCGTTTTATGGGGCTTCGTTTAGAAAGATTTTAATGTAATTCTAATCTTTTTCACTTTTCCTGAATATTCTTTCATATAAAAATGTGACATTGATGGAATAAAAATGTAAAAATTACAGGTGAGAAAGTGTGTGGCATACTTAATAGCATCAGAATTGTAAATAAGCATCTTTCAGAAAAATTCAGCGAAGTAGTAGCGGACTTGCCAAACATATTATATTTATACACAAAAAACAAGTTACCGAGCCGCAAATTAAACGTCTGTCAGAAAAAAAATCAGCGAAGTAGTAGCGGGCTTGCCCGCATTGTGCTTGACAAGATGGAAAAAATAGATTATAATATAGTAAGAGCAGTGTATACTGCTTGGAATAAAGCAGAGCTTACTGCCGATATACGGCAGTTGACTGTACACCGCCTTGTTTACATTTCTTTGATAAGAATGTATCTTTATATGGAGGAACTTGATATGGGCAGGCTTACACAGCTTATCGATCTGAACTCGTTCCAGAACCTGCAGGATGGGTTTGCAGGTGCATCGGGCCTTGCTGTCGTAGTAGTGGATGCAGACGGCGGACTTGTTACAAGAAAGAGTAATTTCTGCGAATTCTACAACAGATTCATTAAAAAGAGCATACTTGACAATAACGCTGCACAGCGCAGCATATCAGGGGGGAAGCCCTCGGTCTATACCAATACCATAGGACTCACGGAGTTTATCGCTCCTATCGTGATAGAAGGGAATACCGAAGGGTTCTTTGTGGGCGGCGAAGTGCTGGCACAGAGACCTGACAGCCTGTTCATAAGCCGTATCGCAAAGGAAACCGGGGCAGCAGAGAGCGAGGTATCCGATCTTGCAGAGCGCATCCCTATCATAAGCAGGGATAAGATCGTGAACGCTGCGACATTCCTGCAGAACCTTTTCCGCAGTATGTGCCTCAGGGCCATGCCTTCTGCTGCACCTTCCGATGAAAAGGGCGCTATGGGCTATACGGAAGAAGAACTGCAGATCCATGTAGCGGATATTTCAAGGCAGAACTATATCACGGCCAAGGAAGTCGTGGGCGTTATCGACAAGCTGATAGATATGGCTCAGCGCTGCGTGGCAGAGGTAAAATCCACCAATGATACAGTCAAGGTGATACAGGATATCGCCATGAACACCAGGATCCTGGGCTTCAACGCATCTATCGAGGCATCAAGAGTAAAAGAAAGCGGCAAGGGCTTCGGCGTTATCGCACAGGAAGTGCGTACTCTGGCAGATACATCAAAGGCCTCTGCGGATAAGATCGAATCGAGCATAAAGGTCATTTCCAACTGTGCATCGGAGATAAACACAAACGCCGTGGATGCCATGAGGATGCTCAAGCTGAGCCTTGAACGCATCGAAGAGGTACGGGGGCTTCTGGGAACATTCTGAGCAGATATCCGTGAGCTCACAGGCTGTGGCTTGTGAGCTCCTGTTGTATCTGCGGATCCCGTTGATCTATCAGGACTATGAATAAAAAAGAAAATATAATATGGTATATAACATCCGTGCTTGTGTGTGCGGCACTGTGCATAATGTATGTGTGCTCGAAAAGGATGGCGGTGGAAGATATACCGGTAGAGTCGGAGCACACTACCGTTGCTGTTTCCGAAACAGAACAGTACATACCCGACAGAGCCCTGCCCGACGATATGTTTGTGACCGAGGAAACGGATGATGAAGTCTTCTATGAGATAGTCACCGCAACTCCGGAAACTACCGACAGGAGCAGTGAAGTGACAACATTACAGGACACTGTACTTATAATAACGGATAATACTATGTCCGTGAAAGTACCCATAGAAAGAGCCACCACACAGGAGACCGCCGCTGAGGTCCCTCCTGCTGAAGTCACAGAAAAGACAGAAAAACAGGTGAGCACGCAGGATAATTCTCGGCTTATCAATATAAACACCGCCTCCCGTGAGGAACTGATGGAGCTCCCCGGAATAGGTAAAAAGACTGCGGATGCGATCATCGAATACCGCAGTATAGCACCCTTTGAGACCACGGAAGAGATAATGGAGGTCAAGGGGATAGGCGAGAAGAAGTACGAAAATATAAAGGAATATATAACATTATGACCCTTCTGTATACAGTGGGGTCTTATTCGCATTAGTTAAATTGCACAAATTTCAGCCTGTAATTTGTAAACTAACATATTCAAGTTGTTTTGACAAAATATGAAAAATATGATATACTTATATTGACGGTACTATTTTTGGCTGCTGTGTGTTTTCCATAAACCTACACACAGTATGTAATACAATAATGGAGTAGATTATGGCTAACGGATTCGATTCACAGGCTTTTGCAGATGCACATAAGGAAAAACATCTTGGCAGTTACGAGGGGCTTTTCAAGGAATCTACCTTTGCTAAGCCGCAGAATATTTATCTGACCATCACCGCACAGCATATCTACGGTGAGGCTTTTGTAATGGAGCAGCAGGGAACTATGGAAGGTGATCCTGTGTTCCAGCGCTTTGTTGTTCCCTTAGAGGAGATCACAAAGGTCTATGTGAACAACAGAGTAAAGTCATCGCCCCTGTTCGTCCAGTGTGACAACAACGAAAAGGGCGTTATGCACCGCAGAAGGATAATCCTTCCCAGCCTTGAAAATGTGGATAAGATAATGGATCACATCAAGGCCGCTCATGCATCCTATATCAAGAAGTATGAAGAAAAGATGGAGCGCGAGCGCCGCCACAAAAAAAGTGAGCTGGAAAAGGCAAGGCTTGAAGAACAGGAGAACGCACAGCAGGCAGCACCTGCAGACGGCGGCTGGATAGAAACTCCTCCTGTTGTGGAAGAATTTCCCGAGGCTGCACCGGAAACAGTTGTTCCCGAGGCTCCTGCTGAAGCTGAGCCTGTTGAGGCATCTGCACCCGAAGCTCCGGAGCCTGTTGTTGCAGCAGAGGAGATACCTGTTGAGCCTGTTATCCCTGAGCCCGTTCCCGAACCGGTACAGGAGCAGCCCATCGAAGTTGTCTCCAAGCCTAAGCATACCACCTTTGAATTCACGGCAGATCTGGAGGAGGAACTCAAAGCCCTTGACAAGATATCCGGCTTTACAGGTCCCGAGGATATACCTGCGGAGGATATGCCTGTCATAAATGATCCTACAGGTCCCATAAAGGGTGATATCGAGACCATCAAAGCACCTAAGAAACGCCTTAAAAAGGCAAAGGCATCCACCGGCGATGATCTTGAAAGCATAGATTTCACAGATGTGGGGCTGCCAAAGGATATATCTCACGGCAACAACGACCATCTTGAAGACCTGGATCTCACCGGTATCGATACCAATACACTGGCACCCGAAATGGATATTTCCGCGCCTGCTGAAAACACACCCCAGGGCGGTCCTCCCGATCTCGGTGATGAGCTTCTGGATCTCCCGCCTATTGCAGATATCCAGAGAGAGGTAACATCTGCTCACGATCAGCTGTCTACGGTAGAGGAAGCACTCGAGGAAGAACGCCGTGTGGAAGAGGCACGCTTAGCCGAGGAAAAGAGGCTTGCAGAGGAAGCCCGCCTTGCAGAAGAAAAGCGACTTGCCGAAGAAGCTGAGGCTAAACGCATAGCAGAGGAAGCAAAGAAGGCCGAGGAAGCTGCCAGAAAGGCAGAGGCCAAGCGCAAAGCCGATGAGGCAAAGAAGGCAGAAGAGGCAGCTAAAAAGGCAGAAGAAAAACGCAAAGCGGAAGAAGCAAAGAAAGCCGAGGAAAAACACAGAGCAGATGCCGCAAAGAAGCCTGCCAAAAATGAAGAAAGCATTGTCACACGGTCTGTGGATGTATCGGGCATATCCAATACATCCGCAGCAATGTCAGGCTTTGAGGAGGCTATGAGAGCCCTTGCAGCAAAGCGCAGCTCCATGTCTCCCGAAGAATATGCAGCTGAAAAGGCAAAGATAATCAAAACACTTTACTGATAAGATCTCAGCCCCCGGATATCCGGGGGCTGTATATTTTATAATTTTTGTTATATCTTTCTTGTGTTTATGACGTTTGATCTTTCGGTATATTGTTGAAATATTGAAGGAACATCCTACCACTGTTTTCATCAACAAACACCGCATAAGATCTATAAAAGCGAGCAGAAAGCCCTGTGAGCTTTTCAGAGTGATAGTAAAGCTCTATCTCCTCATGTATGCCGGGATCGGAGAGGGGAGCAGCAAAGAATTCACTGTTATGCCTGTAGCCGCAGTTCATAACAAGGCTTTGTCCGTC
>JAFPYQ010000375.1 GCA_017394475.1 Oscillospiraceae bacterium
TTCCTGAGGCTTCAAAACCTTAAGTCCCAGTAAGGGTACCCAGCCGATCATGAGCCAAATAGTGCAGATAACAGGCAGGAACCATATGCCTGAACCTATCCCGAATATAAGAACGGGGATAGTGACAAGGTAGAGGAGTATCCAGAATATCATCATGGTCATGCCGTTTTTCTTAGTGGTATAGATTACTTCTTTCATAATATCCGCCTTTCTGATGTATCAGCCGCCAGCTGATAAAAGACTGTTTCCTTTCACCCGGATACGTTTTGTATGTGTATCTAAGTGATATCATAATAATATCACTTTGTGATGATTTTGTAAAGGGGTTTTATGGTTTTTTAATTTATTTCTAATTTTATTATTATAAAGCAGGGGATAGGCACAAAAAAATCACCGTCCGTTACGGACGGTGATGATGTTTTTATATCACTGGACAGCTTTCTTAAGAGCCTCGGTACGGTCTGTTCTTTCCCATGCCACACCCAGATCCTCGCGTCCCATATGGCCGTACGCAGCCAGCTTTCTGTACTGCGGACGCCTGAGATCAAGGTCTTTGATGATAGCAGCGGGACGGAGATCAAACACTTTGGAAACAGCCTCTGACAGCTTTTCATCAGATACCTTGCCTGTGCCGAAGGAATCGACCATAACTGAAACCGGAGATGCAACGCCTATGGCATAAGCTACCTGTACCTCGCATTTATCTGCAAGCCCTGCAGCTACGATGTTCTTTGCAACATATCTTGCTGCATAGGCACCGCTTCTGTCCACCTTTGTGGGATCCTTTCCGGAGAATGCTCCGCCGCCGTGACGGGAATATCCGCCATAGGTATCCACGATTATCTTGCGTCCTGTAAGTCCGCTGTCGCCCTGGGGACCACCTATTACAAATCTGCCGGTAGGATTGATGAATATCCTTGTATCAACGAGCAACTCCTTGGGAACTGTCTTGTTTATCACTTCCGAGGTAAGGTCGGCTCTTATCTTTTCAAGAGAAACTTCTGCAGAATGCTGTGTGGAGATAACGATAGTATCAACACGAACGGGCTTTCCGTTATCATACTCTACTGTAACCTGTGTCTTGCCGTCGGGACGGAGATAGTCAAGAACGCCGTCCTTGCGCACCTCTGTAAGGCGCTTTGCGAGTTTGTGAGCAAGGGATATGGGCAGCGGCATGAGCTCGGGAGTCTCGTTGCAGGCAAAGCCGAACATCATACCCTGATCGCCTGCACCTGTATCAGCATCATCCTTGTTGTCCCTTGATTCAAGAGCATCATCTACACCCTGTGCTATATCGGGGGACTGATCGTCGATGGATGTTACCACAGCGCATGTATTGCCGTCAAATCCGTACTTTGCGCGGTCATATCCGATATCGAGAACTACCTCACGGGCGATCTTGGGAATATCCACATAGCATTTTGTGGAGATCTCACCCATGATATTCACTATACCGGTGGTAACAGTAGTTTCGCAGGCAACACGACCATCGGGGTCTTCTTTAAGTATAGCATCGAGCACTGCATCGGATATCTGATCGCAGATCTTGTCGGGATGTCCCTCTGTGACCGATTCGGATGTAAAAAGATATCTGGCCATTTTTAGTACCTCTTTCTATAAGTGCATCCCCCGTAAAATCAGGGGATAATAACGTCAGGGCTTTCAAATATAGCGAACTATTTCAGAAACGCTGTATTTTTTCGGAGAAGATGGTGTGCTTTCGGGATGACCCATAGCAATAGCGACTATTATCTCCTCATCAGCGGGAAGGGATATGAACTGAGCTATCTTGTCATAATCTATTATCCCCATGATAACGGAGCCCAGTCCCTGCTCACAGGCTGCAAGGGAAATATTCTGTGCAGCAAGTCCTGCGTCAAAGAATGTATAGCTGTCGCCGTATTTTGTGGTCGGCGTTTTATCGGGATCAAAGCCTGCCAGTTCCTTTATAGCGGACTGGATCACAAGCACAGGAGCGCCCTTGATGATGCCTGAATTATGAGCCATTCCGAAAACAGCTTCATCGGCGATCTTATTTATCAGTGCCTTGTCGGTTATGACCGTGAACCTTGGAGTACGGGTGTTCTTCCATGAAGGCACCTGTGTGGCGGTATACATTATCTTGTCAAGGACCTCGGCAGAAACTGCTTCATCCGTAAATTTGCGGACAGTTCTGCGGGATTCTATCGCATTCAAAAGTTCCATATTTCCTCCTGTCATATCCGTCTATTATCAGCTTGAAGGCAGCAGATACTTGAGCGAATACTCGTTGAACTGCCTTATGAAATCTTCGTTGTCCTCTTTTTTCAGATTATTCAGATATTCGTGATGTTCAAACGAACCGTCGTTTATCTGGATTATATTTACTGCCACATTTGAACAGTGGTCTGATACTCTTTCCACATTAGTCAGCAGGTCTGTGAAAATAAATCCCTGTTCTATCGTGCACACCTGTTCACGCAGGCGGACGATATGACGGTTCTTCATTTCTGCACAGAGTGCATCCACCACCTCTTCAAGAGGCTCCACCTTTCGGGCAAGCTCCACATCATTTGAGGAGAAAGAGCTGACCGTTATGTTAAGTATATCTTCAAGAGCCCTGAAAAGCACATCGAGCTCACGCTTTGCCTGCTGTGAAAAGCCAACGTTCTTTTCAAAGATCTCCTTGGCACTGTCAAGGATATTCACCGCATGGTCGGATATCCTCTCAAAGTCACCGATGGCATAGAGCATAGAGGAGACTTTCTTGTTATCCTCGGGAACGAGGCTGCGGCCGGAAAGCTTTACAAGATAGGAACCGATGTTGTCCTCGTATCTGTCCACACAGTCTTCATCAAGGAGTATCATCTGAGCCTTGTCCTCGTCATAGTTCTTTATCACATCTATGGCAAGGGATATAGTATTCTTTGATATGGATGCCATCCTGTTGGTAACGTTCCTTGCCTGCTCGATAGCAACACCGGGAGTGTTGAGGAGACGGTCATCAAGGACAACGGGCATCTCGACTTCACTGCTGCCGCTTTCATCCTTGATAGTCATATATGCCAGCTTTTCAAGAACGCTTGTAAAGGGCAGGAGTATCAAAGTGGTGGACAGGTTGAACACGGTATGGACGAGTGCTATGGAAAATCCCGTAACATTCTGGTCTGCAAAGGCAAAATCAAATATGGCATCTGCCACATAATAGAGTATAAGGAATGTGATGGCACCTATCACATTGAAGTACAGATGCACCACAGCAACGCGCTTTGCGTTCTTGTTGGCTCCTACCGATGACATGAGCGCTGTCACGCAGGTGCCTATGTTCTGACCGAGCAGCACAGGCAGAGCCATTGCAAAGGTAAAGGATTTGGAAAGTGCCTGCAGCATACCGATGGATGCAGCAGAAGAGTGGAGAGTCGCAGCGATTATCGCTCCGACTACGATGCCCAGCAGCGGATTTGTGAAGGCCGTGAGCATTTTTGTGAATGTGGGGGAATACTGCAGGGGAGCCACCGCCTGAGTTATCGTATCCATACCTATCATCAGCAGGGCGAAGCCCACGAGTATGCCGCCGATATCCTTTTTGCGGTCATGCTTCGAGATCATTCGCATGATAACGCCGATAAGCGCAGCGATAGGTGCGAGATTGACAGGCTTTAAAAGTTGGATATAGATATTATCGCTCTCAATACCCGAAAGGCTCAGTATCCATGAAGTTACGGTGGTACCGATATTAGCACCCATAATAACGGATATAGCCTGAGAAAGCCTCATAAGCCCTGAGTTTACGAAGCCTACAAGCATGACAGTAGTTGCAGTCGATGACTGGATCACAGCAGTGGCAAGGATACCCAGAATCATTCCCTTGAATTTGTTCGAGGTCAGCTTTTCAAATATCTTTTCCAGTTTTCCGCCTGCGATCTTTTCCAGTTTTTCACTGAGCAGTCCCATGCCGTAGAGGAACATGGCAAGACCGCCCAACAGATTGATAATGTTGAAGATAGTCATAAAAAATATGTTGGAGATACTTTTTCTATAAGCAATTCGTCGGACATCCCGCTCCAAAGGGAACGATCCGATGCCGCGCTGTACTGCATCTATCCGTATAGCAGTGCGCAGTTACCCACATAGTCATTTTTATATTATCACAAAAAAATGAACTTGAATATACACCATTATTAACAATAAGTAAATTTTGGCAATACCCTCCAAAGCCCTTTGCAGACTGTATCCGCAAGTATTTATCTGGACCGGTGAGAAATCATGAAA
>JAFPYQ010000376.1 GCA_017394475.1 Oscillospiraceae bacterium
CATCTCCTGCATCCCCGGGCCTCCTTTAGGCCCCTCATGGGTGATGACAACGCAATCTCCCGCCTTCACCTGTGGTGCTCATCCCCGTATTCCCCGGCACCAACTGCGAGTATGATTCCGCAAGGGTATTTGAACGCGCAGGAGCTCAGGCAGAGATAGTCGTTATCAGAAACCTGAACGCAAGGATGCTCGAAGAGAGCGTTAACTACTTTGCAAAGGCAATAAAGGGCTCACAGATGATAATGATACCCGGCGGCTTCTCCGGCGGTGACGAACCCGACGGCTCCGGCAAGTTCATAACCTCATTCTTCCGTAACCCTGCTATCACAGAGGCAGTCACCGATCTTCTCGAGAACCGCGACGGCCTGATGCTGGGTATATGCAACGGTTTCCAGGCGCTCATAAAGCTGGGTCTCGTGCCCTATGGCAGGATAACCGAGCAGGAGAACGATTCTCCTACCCTCACCTTCAACAGCATAGCACGCCACCAGTCCATGATGGTTCGCACAAGGATCGCCTCCAACAAGTCGCCGTGGCTTGCATCCCTTGATGTGGGAGATATCCACACCATAGCCATTTCCCACGGTGAGGGCCGATTCGTGGCAACAGATGCACAGATAGCAGAGCTGGCAAAGAACGGACAGATCGCAACTCAGTACGTTGACCTTTCCGGCGAGCCCTCCATGAACATCCGCTTCAATCCCAACGCTTCCTACGATGCTATCGAAGGCATAACCTCACCGGACGGCAGAGTCCTGGGCAAGATGGGTCACAGCGAGCGTATCGGCACGGATATCTGCAAGAATGTTCCCGGCAACAAGGATCAGAAGATCTTTGAAAACGGCGTTGCATACTTCAAGTAATACCATCTGTACTTTACACGGCATCCCTGCAGCTCGGGGATGCCATTTCTTTTTGAGTGCTGCCAAAAGAAGACGGGATTTTTTGCATATAATACATAAAAAAATAAAAATGCACCCTGTTTTTCTTGACATCTGCATAAATATATGATAGACTAATTATGTATTATATATAGTGGGCAGGTATGTCTGCCAAAATGAGGAGCGCGATAAAATGATCTGGGCAAAAGAGGAAACTCTTTCAAGAGAAGAGATCGAACAGATTCAGACAAAAAAACTGTTAAAACTCGTTTCATACGTTTATGAAAAAGTTGAACCATATCGTAAAAAGATGAATGATGCGGGCATAAAGCCCGAAGATATAAAGGTACTGTCCGACCTTAAGAAGCTGCCCTTTACCACAAAGCAGGATTTCAGGGACAATTATCCCTTCGGCCTTTTTGCAGTGGATAAGTCTGAACTGGTGAGGATCCACGCATCCTCCGGCACCACAGGCAAGCCCACAGTTGTGGGATATACAAAGAACGACCTTGATATGTGGACAGAGTGTGTGGCAAGGATCGCTGCTGCAGGCGGTGCCACAAAGGAGGACATCTGCCAGATCTGCTTCGGTTACGGCATGTTCACCGGAGCTCTGGGACTGCACAAGGGACTTGAAAAGGTAGGTGCCTGCATAATCCCCTCATCTACGGGCAATTCCGAAAAGCAGATAATGTATATGAAGGATTACGGCACATCACTGCTTGTAGCAACTCCCTCCTATGCCCTGAGACTGGGTGAAGTAGCTATCCAGATGGGACTCAACCCCCAGACCGACCTCAACATAAAGACTGCTCTGCTGGGCTCCGAAATGCTTACCGAGGCTATGCGCACAGAGGCTAAGAAGACCTATGGCGACAAGGTGAACATCACCTCCAACTACGGCATGAGCGAGCTTTGCGGACCCGGTGTATCCGGTGAATGCCTTGAACTTAACGGCATGCACATAAACGAAGACCACTTCATCTGCGAGATAATCGACCCGAATACAGGCGAGGTGCTCCCCGCAGGAGAAAAGGGCGAGCTGGTAGTCACCTGCCTTTCCAAGGAAGCACTGCCCCTCATCCGTTACAGGACACGCGACATATCCAGCCTTGAATACGCTCCCTGCAAGTGCGGGCGCACCACTGCAAGGATGACAAATCTCTACGGCAGAACGGACGATATGCTCAAAATACGCGGCGTAAACGTATTCCCCAGCCAGATAGAGGAAGTTCTCCTGAGAACAGACGAGATAGGTCCTCACTACGAGATCATCGTAGACCGCAAGGATCACTCCGATATACTCACCATAAGAGTTGAGCTCACACCTCAGAGCATGACCGATGACTTCACCGAGCTCGACCGCATCCGCAACAAGCTGCGTTCACAGCTGCGCACTATGCTGGGTCTTGATGCGAAGATACAGCTCGAATCCCCCAATACTTTGAAGAGATTTGAGGGCAAGGCAAAACGCGTCACCGACAACAGGAAGCAGAACGGTGTCTGATACGCATAGTAAGGCTCTATGACATAAAGAGCTTTAAATAACATAATCTGAAAGGAGCATATTATGAAACAGCTTACGGTCTTTATCGAAAACAGGATAGGAAGACTTGAAGAGGTAACTAATATCCTCACAAAAAACAATATCAATATCGTATCCATCAGCCTTTCTGATACAGGCGAATACGGTATGCTCAGAATGCTGGTCTCCCAGCCTGCCGAGGCTTGCAGAGCTCTCAGCGATGCGGGCTTTTCCGCAATGCTCTCCGATGTGGTAGCTGTAAAGCTCATCCATCACTTCGGGATGCTCAACAAGCTCACCAATACCATATCCGAAAACGGCATCGATATCAAGTATATGTATGCTCTCAATTCGGGTGAGAACGCATCCATCGTGCTCAAGACCTCTGATGACGAGCGCTGCAAGGAGCTGCTCAAATCCACCGGGGATTATGAAGTTCTCCGTGCGGTAGATGTATACAATATGTAAGTGAATAGGGCTGCTGTTCTGCAGCAGCCCTTTTACAGCTCCAATTCCGTACAAATTTTCAGGGATACATTGAATAAGTATGTCTTACCGGCGAAGAATGGAAAGACATAATGTACTATCAGTTTATCCGACGTTTCCTCACGGATGAGAATGCATTCTTCACTTTAACGATTTAAAGCTCAATGATTTAAAGCAAAATAAGCCGTCATCACGGTACTGAAAGGAAAGATATAAAATGCTTTGGGCAATACTCATCATTTATCTTGCGGTCATGATAGGGATAGGCATCTACTGCCGCAAAATGACATCCAACGTAAGCGACTTCGTTCTGGGCGGAAGGAGCATAGGCCCGTGGTTCACGGCCTTCGCTTACGGAACATCATACTTCTCTGCGGTGGTATTCATCGGTTATGCAGGACAGTTCGGCTGGCTCTACGGCGCATCTGCCACATGGATAGGCATAGGCAACGCTGTCATCGGTTCGCTGCTGGCATGGGTCCTCCTGGGCAAGCGCACCCGTATCATGACTAAGCACTTAGAGGCCTCCACCATGCCGGAATACTTTGAGAAGAGATACGGTTCCCGCTCCCTCAAAATAGCATCCGCCATAATCATATTCATTTTCCTTATCCCCTATACAGCATCCGTATACAACGGCCTTTCAAGGCTTTTTGAAAGCGCATTCCACATCCCCTACACCGTCTGCATAATCGCTATGGCAGTGTTCACCGCACTCTATGTTATCCTGGGCGGTTACTTTGCAACGGCTGTCAATGACTTTGTACAGGGCATAATCATGCTCGCGGGCATCATCGCAGTAGTTGCCTGCTGCGTGAACTACAAGGGCGGCCTTTCCGCTGCATTCGAGCAGCTGAGCGCCATCCCCGACAGCAAGGGCGTTTACGGCTCTATGGTGGGTCCCGACCCTGTGAACCTCATCGGTGTTGTCATCCTCACATCTCTTGGTACATGGGGACTTCCCCAGATGGTGGGCAAGTTCTACGCCATCAAGGATGACAAGGCTATAACCCGCGGAAGCATCATCTCCACAGTATTCGCATTCATCGTTGCAGGCGGTTCATACTTCCTGGGCGGCTTCGGCAGGCTCTATGCCACCCTCACAGGCGAGGAGGGCAAGGCTGTCCTCAATATCATGCCCAACGGCAAGCCCGAATTTGATGCCATAGTCCCCGCAATACTCAATACCGCTCTCCCCGAGGCACTTCTCGGACTGGTGGTAGTGCTGGTGCTCTCCGCATCCATGTCCACACTTTCATCTCTGGTGCTCACATCCTCATCTACTCTGACGATAGACCTTATCAAACCCGTCAAGAAGGATATGGACGACAAGCAGCAGGTGCTCTGCATGAGGATATTCATCGTGGCATTCCTTGCTCTCTCCGTTATCCTTGCCATGAACAAGAACGCATATATCTCCACCCTTATGTCCATCTCATGGGGCGCGCTCGCAGGCTCATTCCTGGCACCCTTCCTCTGGGGCCTGTATTCCAAGAGGATCACAAAGACAGCCTGCTGGTTCTGCTTCATCTGGGGCGTAGGCATCACTCTGATACACACAGCCCTGTTCTCTATGGGCTGGTTCCCCGGCGTTACACAGGCAGTGGCATCATGGGGCTGGAAGCTCAACATCATGTCACCCCTCAACTGCGGCGCATTCACTATGCTGACCACTCTGATAATATGCCCGCTGCTGAGCCTTGTGACATCACGCTCGGAAAAGACCACCATCGCTACGGACAATGCCTTCAAGGTATTCGATGAGCAGTTCTGATGATAAACGCATAAAGACAGATACAGCCCCCGTGACTTTCAGACGGGTACTGAAAAATTTAAGCCACGAAGCATTCATAGCGCTTCGTGGCTGTTTCTTATCTTGCTGACGGGATACAAACTTAACCGTTCTTCTGTTTTTCGGCTATCTTGTGTACTATCTCCGAAAATTCTTCCGAACGGGACAGAAGCAGACCGTGAGTCGCGTCTTTCATCATGAACAGTTCTTTGTCGGGAGCGTTCACCTGCCCGAAGTATTCACGGGCAAGCTCATAGTTTGTCTGATAATCCATATCTCCGTTTATATTGTAGTAAGGTACTTTATAGTCGTACTTCCCCAGCAGCGACATCTTTGACATATCGCCTGTGAAGAAATCCATATACGGATAGAATTCATTTTCACCATTTGTGAGATATCCGATATAATCCTTTATCGTATAATTCGGGTTAAACAGCACGGTGGTGATAATGCTGTAATCTGTTCCGTCCTTCATCATGCCGTATCCGTATATGTCCATGATCGTGTTTCTTATCTGAAAGGCTTCTATCGAATCTGCCGTATCGGGAGACCATTTTTCAAGGAGTGCCTTTCCCTCTTCGTCTCCCTCGCTCCATTTCTGTGCAGCATCGTAAAGTCTGTGTTCATTCTCATTATAGTCAATGAACTGTCCCGTACCGATGAAAGCTTCATAATATCCGGGATACTCCAATGCCAGATTGGCACCGTACAGCGAACCCCATGAATGACCGAGAAGTGTTATCTTATCCTTGTTCATATAACCGAGCAGGTATTCGGTCATTTCCTTGCCGTCCTGCATCATTATATCCGAGGTTATGGTGTCTGTCTTTGATGTTTCGTAGCTTTTTCCGCAGTTGCGCTGATCCCATGTGACCACAGTGTAGACATCGCTCCACTTTCTTGTGATTGTATAATCGAATGCACTTGTTGCAGAGCCCGGACCGCCGTGAAGATACAGCAGCACGGGATTATCCTTGTCCTGTCCGTAGATGTTTATCCACTGCTTCGTACCGTTTATATCAACAAGCATGGATTCGTTGATACCGCCGTCGGGCGTTCTGCTGTTTACTGTTTTGCCGATAAGCCGTGCGACAAGCAGTAAAACAATTATTGCTATAAGTGTTATCAGTATCCCGAGCAGTATCTTGCCTATGATCTTCAGTGCTTTTTTCATTATGTATCTTCCTTACATCAGGTTCTGCAAAACGTCCTCATATCTTCATCGACCTGCCGAAAGGGGCTCAGACATGAGGACATGGTATCTGAAAATTATTTGAGCCATTCGATGCTTGTCACATATATGATCTCACAGGCGCCGTCGCCCTCATCATCGC
This sequence comes from Oscillospiraceae bacterium, assembly GCA_017394475.1. Lineage (GTDB taxonomy): Bacteria > Bacillota > Clostridia > Oscillospirales > Ruminococcaceae > Huintestinicola. The sequence continues at coordinate 6,019 of JAFPYQ010000376.1, forward strand.
GGGAGATGCTGGACTTCCATTCAAGGAACCTGGTGCTGTCTTCATTATTGCCGTCACACTCTACAAGGTAGCCCTTTATGCGGACATGATCTCCCCTGCGCAGGCGCAGGAGCTGCCCTCTGATGGTATCATTGGAGGGGATAAGGTGATTGTTTGAGAAGGAGCCGTTCACGGCGTACAGGCCGCCCACGGGATCCAGTTCATCGATGTCATTGACGTTCCATTTGGCAAAGCGGTCTATCTGATCCCAGTGGAAGTTTATCCTGTCATTGTATTCAGCCACCTTGCCCCAGGCAATGGCAGCATCCAGAGGCGAGAGCCTGTCACCGATATTAAGGCCCGGGTGGGCCTTGGTGTGCACCACAAGTCCCTCTATGTCATACTTGTACAGATAGAACATACGGATCTCGAAGCCGTCCAGAAAGATCCTGGCACCGCCTGTACACTCCTCCTGCACCGGGGGAGAGATGTTGGGAACCGCCCTGCGCACGCCGTTTCTGTAGATAAGAAAGCCCGCCAGCAGACAGAATGCGATGATTATGACCGCCAGCTTGAATTTCGGACCGAATCTGATGGTTATAACTTCTTCGTCCATGATATCATCCTTTCAGCGGGCTCATGGTAAAACAAAAAAGCCCGAATAGTTTCGGGCTTTCTATGGTATGGTGGAGGAGGGTGGATTCGAACCACCGAAGCCGAAGCAACAGATTTACAGTCTGCCCCCTTTGGCCACTCGGGAACTCCTCCATATTGGAGCTGGTGGACGGACTCGAACCCCCGACCTGCTGATTACAAATCAGCTGCTCTACCAACTGAGCTACACCAGCGTCACAGGGTCACTCCTGCAACCCTGCAACTATTAAATGATACCATAAAAGAACCCATTTGTCAAGAGTTTTTTTTGGCGAAAACCAATTTTTACATTTAGTACAATCAGGATATGCAAACACATTATTCATTAGGTCATAATATACAACTCGTGAGTATCCTGTTCCGAAAATCCCATGTGCCGGTATATGTCGGCTGTGTTCTCACGGGCAGTGACGGATATCTCATCCCCGCGGGATATGCAGGAAAGAAGCCTTTTCATATCACCGTTCCTGCGTTTTCCGGGGAGAGTGCACAGACAGGAAAGGTACTTTGTCCCCCCTGCAGTGAAGTCACAGACAGCAAAGGAGCTGTTATACAAAAACGCCTTTGACACCCCGTGCCTTACTCTGTGGGACAGATCGGAATAAAACGAAATGAAATCCGTATCCGCAAAGCTCTGTGTGAATATCTGTCTTATATCATCCGCACACAGTTCAGTTCTGCAGCCGATAGCCGATTTGTCATCAAATCGCCCCGTAAAGCGCGTCACATTTTCTTCCCCGTACCCATTAAGCTTTATGCAGAAGGGAGATTCCACGGTATGAGGGGCTGTCATTGCGATAAAATCCGCGAGTTCCTCCGAAGCACTGCCGCTTATGACCATATTGGCGTTGAATATGAGAACATAGCCGCTGTCATACTCATAAAGGCGGCAGAAATCATACCTGCTGCCGTAGGCATCGGAGTATGCCTTTATCTTCCCGCCATGATAGTCCCCGGGAGCATACGAACCCGGCAGTCCGGGGATATTCCTTATCATTCCGATGCTCCCCCCTGTTCTATACCGAGCCGTTGTTCTGGTCGGGATACTTTACTAAGCGGTCATCAAGCAACCGTTCACCGATCACTGACCACGAACACACCCGCTCAATTGCTCCAATGCTCCAACTCCTTAAAATATATCCGACAGAGCAGGTACTCTGTCGGATCATGGAGAAAAGAGGATAGGACAGTGTCATTCGGCATATTTCCCATCATCCGTGCCAATGGCTTTGAGAGAGCTTGCAAGGCCTGCAAGGCTCTGTATCTCGGATGGGATGATGATCTTTGTTGCCTTGCCGTCTGCAGCCTTTTCAAAGGCTTCAAGGCTCTTGATAGCGATAACGTTCTTGGAAGGATTAGCTTCATTGAGCTGTACTATCGTATCAGCAAGTGCCTGCTGAACGTTCCTGATGCTCTCTGCTTCACCCTCTGCCTCAAGTATCTTCTGCTGACGAACAGCATCTGCGCGGAGGATAACAGCCTCTTTTTCAGCCTCGGCTTTGAGGATGGCAGCCTGCTTTTCAGCCTCTGCACGGAGTATCTTACTTTCCTTTTCACCCTCTGCAACGAGTATCTGGGATTTCTTTTCACCCTCTGCCTGGAGTATCTTCTCACGGCGCTCACGTTCAGCCTTCATCTGCTTTTCCATGGCATCCTGGATCTCACGGGGAGGGATGATGTTCTTGAGCTCCACGCGGCTCACCTTGATGCCTCACTTGTCAGTAGCCTGGTCAAGGATGGAGGTTATCTTGGTGTTGATAACGTCTCTTGATGTAAGGGTGGCATCGAGCTCGAGCTCACCGATTATGTTTCTGAGAGTTGTGGCGCAGAGATTCTCTATGGCTGCAAGGGGGTGCTCAACACCGTAGGTATAGAGCTTTGCATCCGTTACGGTGAAGAAAACCACCGTATCTATCTGCATGGTAACATTATCCTTTGTGATAACGGGCTGGGGCTTGAAGTCCACTACCTGCTCCTTGATGGAGATACGCTTTGCCACCCTGTCGATGAGGGGGACCACAAAGTGGGGGCCTGTGTGAAGGTCTGCCTTGAATGCACCGAAGCGCTCAACTACATAAATCTGAGCCTGCGGCACTATCTTTATACCCGAAAGGATGATAATAAGAACAACTATTATGAGAATGATAGGTAAATACTCCATAAACTCAGCTCCTTTTCAAAAGTCCGACATCCCCGTCCGCTGCAAGTTCTTCTTCGGAAACAGAACGCACTTTGAGGAATGCGGCGCCTTTTTCAACTATTTCCACTATCTGGCCTACCTTTATCGGATCGCCGTCCACAGAGCGGGCACCCCAGTCTATATCGCCGAACTTGACACGTCCCGTGCCGTTCTCGGTATCTATAGCCTCCACGACTACCGCGCGCTTGCCGATATCGTTCTCACCGTTGGTATATATATATTTATCCGCAGGCATCAGCTTGTTCACAAGTGGCTTGGTCACTATGAGAGCCAGCACCGAAACAGCTACAAAGACTATAAGCTGGAAGAACACCGGGGCTCCGAGGCCTGCTGTTATCGCTGCCGCTATCGCCCCTATACAGAACCATATAGAGACCAGTGCGGTCGTGACTGCCTCAGCTATCGCCGCTATCACCAGCACTACTATCCAAATGAGCATAGCCATATCATCACCGCTTTTCTACGTTACAGGGTCTATTACAAATTTTCTTTTATCCTCATTATGAAGTATATCCATTTTATCACATTGTGAAATGGTTTTCAAGCGATTTAGACATTTCTAAGGAAATTTTAATCTTATGATAATCTGCCGCCGGAATAACAGCAAAATGACCAAAATAGGACAACGAACGGTTACAATTCGGTAAATCCCGTTGAATTTATGTCTTCAAAGTAGTATAATGTAATATGTCTGCACAGCTTTGCAGGCTTATGCTAAATGATCTCACTGAAAGGGCAGCTCCGATGCTCCCCTGCGGTCATAAACAGGTAGGTCCATGAAAGAAAAACTGAAAAAAACGGGAGTAAAGGTGCGGAAAAAGCGCAAGCGGTCGGTAAACGACCCCAACACTTTATTCGCAAAAGTGCTCGCTGTGCCAAGTCTGGCAGGCGTGCTCATGTTCTTTGTAGTCCCCTTTATCATAGTAGTATATTATTCGTTCGTTGACAATCCCATAAACAAGCACTTTGTGGGATTTGAGAACTACAAGATGCTCTTCAAGAGCCTCGCCTTTGTCCGTGCGGCAAAGAACACAGCGGCGCTGTCATTCACAGCCGTTCCCCTGGCGGTGGTGCTGTCACTGATGCTTGCAGCCCTGCTTGATTCAAAGATACCGGGGAAAAGCACGCTGAGATCGTTCTTCCTCTCGCCTATGATGGTGCCTGTGGCATCGGTCGTGCTTATCTGGAGAGTGGTATTCGCATACAAGGGCACACTCAATGCGGAGCTCATGAAGATCTTCGAGATCGACGACCTTGTAAAGTCACTCGGAGCCATGCCCCTGGACTGGCTCAAATCCCCCAAATGCCTGATAGTGGTATCACTGCTGTTCCTGTGGAAGAACTTAGGCTACAATATGGTTCTATTCCTTTCTGCGCTCAACAACATACCGAAGGATCTGCTCGAGGTGGCAGAACTCGAGGGAGCAAGCGCCTTATGGAGGATGATATTCATCAAGATGAGGTATCTTTCCCCCACGGTTCTCTTTGTGACCATACTCTCGCTGATAAACTCCTTCAAGCTGTTCCGCGAGATATATCTGCTGACGGGAGCCAATCCCTATGAGGGCATATATATGCTCCAGCACTTCATGAACAACACCTTCCTCACCCTCGATTACCAGAAACTCTCCTCGGCGGCCATAGTCATGTCCATAGTGATGGTGCTGATAATCGGTATACTGTTCACTACGGAGAGCCTGTTCGGTCATGACGTGGAGGAATGATAGAGTTCTGTACTTTTTGATCAAGATGATATGATGGATACAAACAGACTTAAAAAGCGAAGAAACCTGTCGAAGATGATGAAAAAGGCAGGGCTGGCGGTACTCACCGTTTTTGCGGTATTCTCAGCCATAGCGTTCATGCTGCCTATGGTGCTCACATTCTCGAACTCCCTGATGTCCCAGGCGGAGATAAACGCGAACTACGGCGTTGTGTTCAAGAATGCCACCACCGGCAAGACCTTCATGAATGAAGTGGTTAACCTGAAATACATCCCCGACATAGTATCCTTCGACCAGTACAGGGATGTGCTGCTCAAAAGCCCGGATTACCTGCTGAAATTCTGGAATTCCGTGATGCTCACGCTCCCCATCGTTATATTCCAGACCCTTGTGGCACTGGGGGCATCCTATTCCTTTGCCCGTCTCACAGGGCGGCTCAAAGAGATAGTTTTCTTCATATACATAATCGTAATGCTCATGCCCTATCAGGTAACGCTGGTCCCCAACTACCTTGTGGCGGACAAACTGGGGCTGCTGGGCACGCGGTTCGCCATAATACTGCCGGGTATATTCTCTCCCTTTGCGGTATATCTGCTCACAAAGGCCATGCGCCGCATACCGAAGGTGTACTTTGAGGCAGCCATGCTCGACGGTGCAGGAGAGTTCCGCATATTCACCGAGATAGTGATGCCGATAGTACGCAGCTCGGTGTATTCTGTAATAATACTTATCTTCATAGATTACTGGAACATGGTGGAACAGCCGCTGACCCTCCTCAATGATGAGGCGATGCACCCGCTGTCCGTATACCTTTCGCGCATAAACAACGAGGATACCGGACTTGCCTTTGCCGTGGCAGTCATCTACATGGTCCCTCCGCTGCTGATGTTCCTGTACGGTGAAGATGCTCTCGTGAACGGCATAGCAAGCTCTGCAACACTTAAATGAGTCAAGAGGATGAAAATGGAAAACTCAAGTAAACGCAAAGAGATAATAAAAAATGTAGCTATCATATTCCTGATAGTTCTGCTGGTCCTGACCTATTTTTCAAATACCATAATGAACTATACCCTTCCGCAGGTGTCCACGGTGTATGCCACACAGGGCACCATCTCCGAGAGGATCAGGGGCAGCGGCAGCGTGGAGCCCGCCGAAAAGTATGAGGTGAAGCTCGATTCCACAAGGGAAATAGAAGAAGTGCTCGTCCACAAGGGCGATACCATCAAGGCAGGCGACAAGCTGTTCACCCTTTCCGAGATAGAGGATTCCGATGACGGCACCAGCAAGCTCTCAAAGGCCAAGACCGACCTTGAAACAGCCCAGAACGATCTTGATGCCGCAGAGATCACCCTGGATGACCTGAAATTTGCATACAGGAAAGCCCTGGGCACTCAGAGCAGTGAAACCAACAGCTATTATGCAGACCTGCTCGACATCGAATCCGCAAAGGATGAACTGGCAGAGCTGCAGAAAAAGCTCGATGATGCAAAGAACGGCACTGCTGACCCCCTGACCTATTCCTCCCAGTCCTATGAGCTGCAAAAGGCAAGGGACGAGCTCGACAGGCTCAAAGATCAGCTTACCCTCGTAAAGGCAGGCAAGGACCCCTACAACGAGGCCAACACCAAGTATCTGAGGCTCAAGGAAGAACTTGACGACCTGAAAAGAAGCAAAGAAAAATACACCAATATGATAACCTCCGTTGACACCGATGATATGCTCGACCTTACCGACGGCGTCTATGAGCGAATGAAAAACGCCAAGCAGAATGTCACCGATGCACAGAAGGCACTCGACAAGGCAGATGAAGACTACAAGAAGATAGTGGAAGAAAACAGTAATTATACCGACCAGAACGAAGCCATACAGAAGAAATCCACCGAGATAAAGAACAACAGGGACAAGGTAGCCTCCCTCAACAGGGAGATGAGCGAGCTTTCCGTACTCTATACCGATCTTGAAGCCTACGCATCCAAGGCTTCCGGTCTCTCCTCACAGATAACGGAACTCAATGCACAGTATAACGTCCTGCAGGATGAGATAAACGATCTCTATCAGAAAAACGCCAAATCAAAGCAGGCAAAGGACAAGATAGACAATGCCAACAAGAAGCTGAAGAAAGCCAAGAAGAACCTGGAGACCGCACAGGCAGAGCTTGCAGAGCTCAAAAGGCAGATCAAGGTATCCGCAAAGAAGAGGATAAACGAACTCGATGATGAGATATACGAAAAGGAAAAGGAAGTAAACACCGCTGAGGCTGCAAAGAACGAAGCCAGCAGCATGCAGTCCGGACTTACCACAGAAGCAGGCGTAGAGGCAAAGATAAAGGATCAGGAGATCAAGATAAAGGAACTCGAGAGCACCGTGGGTTCGGACACGAAGAAGAGCATTTCCGAGCTTGAATCGAAGGTCAGGGAACAGCAGAAGAAAATAAGGGGCCTTGAAAACGACCTTGAAAAGAAGAGAGCCACCGCGGGCACCGATGCTGCCACAAAGGAATTTGAACTGCTTGACAAGAAAAGAGAGGTCGAAAAGCAGGAGGCAAAGGTAGAAAAGGCGAAGGAAAAGGTAAAGACCGCGGAAGAAAAGCTTAAGACCATCACCGACAAGCTCAACACCGCCAATGATGTGCTTGCAAAAAAAGGTGGCATAGTGGACAGCGTTTCCGTGACCATAGGCTCAAAGGCGGAGGCAGGTAATGTCATCTGCGTGATAAGCGTCATAGACCTGGGCTATGTGGTGGAATTCCCCGTAAAGAACGAACAGGCACGAAAGCTGCGTATAGGTGACAATGCGGAGATCACAAGCTGGTATTCCGGCGATGATTTCAGTGCCACTCTCAAGGAGATCAAACCCGATTCCACAAATCCCCAGACACAGAAGACACTCGTTTTCAGCGTTTCCGGCTCAGGCATCACCTCCGGTGACAATATATCCCTTTCCATAGGCAGCAAGGGACAGCAATACCCCACCGTACTGCCGAATGCCGCTATAAGAGATGGCATGAACGGAAAATATGTCCTGGCTCTCGAGTCAAAGCCAAGTCCCCTGGGAAACCGCTATACCGCCGTGAGATATGATGTCAACGTCACTGCCAAGGACGACAACAACTCAGCAGTAGAAGGACTTATGGGCAACGAATACATAATAACCACAGCCAACAAGCCTATCGCCCCGGGTGAACAGGTACGCCCGTCTTCAAACGAATGATATGGATAAGAAAAAGATCTTCCGTATAGTGCTGGCAGCTGTGAATATCATCATCTTCGCAGTTGTCGGACTGTGTATCCTGAAGATACATAAGCTGGCGCAGGAGAGCCTTTCGGGAAGTGCGTCAAGGGCATGGAAAGAGGATTCCCCCACGGAATATTCCGATGTGACCATATTCTACCACCCGGTGCTTGGCATGGACATACCCTCTGCATATTCCATGCACAAAAAGGTGGAGGAGCGCCTTATAAAGGATTCCGCCATCCCAAAGGAAAAAAGCGATAACCGACTGTGGATAGACTGTGCTTCCGGTGAATTCTCCGGCACAGTGTGCAACGGCAATGTCAAGACCGAGGCGCAGATATGCACCACATGGGGCGATTACTTCGTATTCCACCCGGAGGAGCTCATCTCCGGCTACTATTATGACAAGGACAATGCCAACTTTGATGTGATAGTCCTTGATGACATCGCATCCTGGAGGCTTTTCGGCGGACTTGATACGGTCGGTCTGGAGGTCACCATAAATGGCAGGCCCTTCCATGTAACGGGAGTTGTCCGCTCCCCCACAGATAAGATATCACAGCGTGCCTACGGAAAAGACCCACACGTCTACATCCCTGCAGATGCGGTGGGACTGATAGAGTCCAATGCATCGCTCAACATCTATGAGCTCTGCGTCCCGGACAAGGTGAGGGACTACGCACTGACTATATCAAAGGAGCTTGCTCCCGAACAATCCGAGATAGGGAATGTTATAGACCAGACCAACAGATTTGACCTTATAACCCTTGTTAAGAGCCATGGGCTCATACCCGAATCTGCCATGGTGAATGCGGGCTTTTCCTATCCCTGGTGGGAGAATGTGACCCGTGCAGCAGAGCTGCAGGCAAGGATCATCTCATATCCCTGTGCCTTAGCGCTGCTCGTCCCCGCCATAACGCTGATATATCTCCTGTTTGCAGCGGTCAAGGGCATCGGCAGGCTCTTCAGGTTCATCTGGTCAAAGATCGATGACATACATCAGAAAAAGCTGAAACGCAGGTATGAACAGCTCAAAGCTGCGTCGGAACATCAAGGATAACGGTTATGGATATAAGTGCTACAAGAGTCCTCATCGGCAACGGCATATCGGTGATAGCCTGCATCGTCCTGGCCGTAAGCGGCTATGTCAAATCAAAGGACCTCACCCTCATACTCCAGACCATACAGATGGGACTTTGCGCGGTGGTCTGCATCGTGCTCGGTGCAGGAGGCGCCGCTGTGGTGAACATCCTGTGTGTTCCCAGGAACATACTCGCCCAGAAGGACAAGCTTAACATTCCGGCAAAGGTGATACTTTGCCTGCTGATAGGCGTGCTCTCGGTGGTGTTCAATCAGAGAGGAGTCATAGGCTTCATCCCCGTTATACCCACTATCATCTACACTATCTATATGGATAAGCTGGACAAGGATAAATTCAAGTTCCTGGTCATATTCATGATGGCCTTCTGGACGATACACGATTTCCTGATACAGAGCTATGTCACCACGGTGTTCAATGTGATAAGCATAATAACCTCTGCGGTGGCTATATACAGGATAAGAAAGGACATGAAGGCGGGAGCCGGTGATCAGTGATCCCTGATAAGCCCGGTATGAACAAAGCTCAAAGCAGCGCCAAACTGCTTTGAGCTTCATTTTTTACTGATATCTTTCGTCGATGACCCTTGCGGTCTTTTTCATGGAGCGGGGAAGAACGCCTATCTCCACTACCTTTACGATAGGTGTGAAGCCTATTTTGCTCTTGACCTTCTCTGCTATGCGGCGGGCAAGGTCGTTGAAATCCACATCGCCCGTGGATTCGACATATATGCGCATGGTATCCTTGCCTTCAAGGTGGGATATGCGTATCTGGTACTCACTGGATATCTCAGGGAATGCTGCAAGTATCTCCTCTATCTGGGCAGGGAACACATTCACTCCCTTGATCTTCATCATATCATCCGTGCGTCCTGCAATAACATCTATCCTGGGATAGCTGCGTCCGCAGGGACAAGTGCCGGGAATTATCCTGGAAAGATCATGAGTCCTGTACCTGATGAGAGGAGCGCCTTCCTTGACAAGGGTGGTTATGACTATCTCGCCCTGTTCGCCGTCGGGAACGGTCTTTCCGGTCACGGGGTCTATGATCTCCAGATAGATATAATCATCCCAGTAGTGCATGCCTGTATTGTGCTCACAGTTTATGCCGATGCCCGGGCCGTATATCTCCGTAAGACCGTATATATCATAGAGCTCTATGCCAAGCTCGGTGGAGATGCGCTCACGCATCTTTGCAGACCAACGCTCCGAACCGATAACGCCCTTTTTGAGGTGTATCCTGTCCTTCATTCCCCTCTTGGCGATCTCCTCGGCAAGAAGGAGCGCATAGGAGGATGTGGAACACAGAACGGTGGAGCCAAGATTCTCCATCATTTCAAGCTGCTTGTCGGTATTGCCGGGACCCATGGGGATAGCCATAGCGCCAAGGCGCTCACATCCTGCCTGAAAGCCGATGCCTGCAGTCCACAGACCATAGCCGGGAGTGATGTGTATGCGGTCTTTATTTGTTATGCCCGCCGTCTCATAGCAGCGTGCGAACATGATCGCCCAGTCCTCTACGTCCTTTCTGGTATAGGGGATGATGACCGGCTTGCCTGTGGTGCCTGATGATGAATGGATGCGGACTATCTCCTCCTCGGGGGCGGTCATGAGCCCCAGCGGATATGCATCCCTCAGGTCTGCCTTCTCGGAAAACGGGAGCTTTTCAAAATCCTCGGAGCTGTGTACCTCGGTTATCCCTGCCTCCTGCAGCTTTTTTCCGTAAAAGCTGCCCGATGCCAGGAGCGCCTTTATCCTGCCGTTTACAAGTTCAAGCTGTCGTTCATTGATCTGCATAATGATCTCCCCTTCTGTTGATCGGTAAAATGTCCGTCAGTCCGTATCGGTCATTCCTTGGGAGCGATGCTCACGCTCTCTATGAACTGATCGAATACGGGTGCCATTTCGTCCTTATACTCCTTTGGTGTCTCGCAAATTATATAGAACACATCCTCATCGGAATAGAAGAAATACACTCTGTTCTCAAGCTCCTGATAGATGTTCTTGCCTATGGTGTGGGGCTTGCCCTCTGTATCGGTAACTACCTCGCCTGCGGTATCGGTCTCATATTCAAAGATGTAGGCGGTGATGTGGTAGTTATACCTTACAGCATCAAATCCTGCTACCTTCGTGTCAATGGGATCGTCATAGGTGGTATCGGACTGGTATAGCATATTGGAATAGACTATGTTTGCAAGCCCGTTATCTGCAAACTGGTGAAGATCGGAAAATTCTTCCTTGAAGTTCTGTGCCTTGATTATGATGGATGCCTTGTCGTTGCCGTAGTATATGCCCTCGGCACCGTTTTCGATCACCTCAAAGCCCTCGGGTATATCGGAGCGGAACTTGAATATGGCAAGATCCTCCTCATTCTCCACTTCCTTACCCATATAAAGAGTAGGAGCAGTGTAGGTCTCATCAAGGAACGGGTCAAAGTTCGGATCATCCAAGGGATCGGTGGTGGTTATCTCTGTGGTGATCTCCTCCGTGGTGGTGACAGTGGTCTCCTTCGGTTCACTCACCGAACGGCACGCTGTGAACATCACCAGAGCCGCAGCCATAGCGGCAAGTATTGTCTTTCTGTTCATTTCTCTCATTCTCCCTGTTATATTTTTATCCCGATGCTCAGATATATGGGAATCTGTACTGCATCACTTTCCAGTAATTTCCGCCCAGCGTGCTTATAATAAAGTTGCCGCCGTCGGTATAGCCTGTAAAATTGCCGTATTCGTCAAAGGTCTCCTGCCTTGAACGGAATATCATAGTACTTTCCGTCACTTCATAATTGGTGAAAGTAAGTATCCCCTTGTTTGGGTCGTAGGGCATGACGCTGTCCTTGCTGTACACGCGGCCCTTGTATTCAAAATAGCTCTGGGGGGCATCATTTATGAACTTTACCGCAAGATTGTCGGTAAAGACCCCGCCTGCATATTTCCTCAGATCCTCGATGCTGTGGAAACGCCTGCCCGTTGAGAACCAGTATCCGCCCACATCTCCCTGTGCTATCTCGATATAGTCATCATAGGAAAAATCCGGGAGCAGATCCACCGTGAAATACTGCGCGCACATATTCGCCGCAGAATACCAGGCATAGCCGAAATAAAGGGGATTATCCGTATCTATGGGCTCATAGTCTATGATAAAGCGCTCCATGATAGGGTCGAAGACCATAGTCTTTATCTTTACCCTTTCCTGTGCGGGCAGCAGCACTCCATCCTCATCCACGGTATCACTGACGGATATCTCGTATATGAACCTGTCGGGCTGTGTGTGATTTAGGCGCACACGGTCAAGATATGACTGCCTTACAGTGCCCGAGGTTATGGTCTTGTCAAATATATCTATCTCACGCAGAGCACCTGTGCTGTCTATCATGAAGTATTTGCCCACGATAGGAGAAAGGCTGTCATCCTCCGCGGCGCTCTCATCGGTAAGATAGAAGGCAAACTCCATTATATCGGGGATATCCGTGCTGTCGAGATCGTTCTTGATGACATTCACGGCCTGTGATGCATTTACCGCCTTTTCGGGGAAGATGACCTCATAACCCGAAGGGGGATAGATGTAATTCACATGGGCCTTGTATGTATTGTCCTCTATGGTTATCGTTATCGCCCTTGTATCGGACTTTGACACGGTGACGAGGAAATTCGCGCTCTCGCCCCTGACGGTGAAGGTGTAGTCCTCAAATTCCTCATCGCCGTCGGGAAACCCTACGGATACATTATTTCCCTGCATCAGCGTTTCCTGCGGATCCTCGTAAACATTGTTCAGGTCACAGGAACAGAGCAGTGTCGTGACTGCAAGCAGCTTTAACAGCTTAATTCTTTTCATCCTTATTTTTTTTTGTCCCTGAATACGATCAGCTTGCTGATAAAATAATTCAGTATCAGCACCACTATACTTGCGAGCACCTTTATGAAAAGCTCGTTCAGATGCATCTTTTCCACAAACGCGTACATCATGACCTGCTCACAGCCGAAGGAAAAGAGCCTGCCTGCGGTAAAATCGAACAGTTCCCTCAGCATGCCGCTGCTCTGCTTTTTCTCAAAAACAAAGTATTTGTTGGTGAAAAATGCGAACAGCACTGCAAGTATCCATGCAATAGCCGCTGCTGCGGTGGAGGATATCCGTGAATGTTCCTCTGCCAGGGCAAGGGCATCAAAAAGGCTCGTCCCTTCTGGGATATCCGTGAATGCAAAGCGCAGCCCGAAATGGGCTATGAAGTTCACGGCAGTGGTGAGCGCCCCGTAGAAAATGTATATTATCGCATTTTCCGCTTTCAGGCAAAGCTCGCACAGCGGTTTCGGGAGCAGTCTGTATATCTTACGGAAGAATTCCTTGTTCATGCCTGCTTTTCACTGCCTATCCGTTTTTTGGTCTTCTGCACCACATAGCAGGCAAGTGCCGCCAGGAGGGCGGGAGTGAGCTTTGAGCCCACCACCACTGCCTTTGCTGTAACAGACGGGATTATCACGGGTGAAAAGCTCTTCATCTTTTCAAGTGTATAGCTCACACATTCCTTTGCTGTTATGCCCTTGATGGTACCTGTTATCCCTGCGCGTTCATTGAAGCCTGTCTGCACGGGTCCCGGGCACAGCACGCTTACCCTGACGGGGCTGCGGGAGAGCAGACATTCAGCCCATACCGCCTGTGTCTGCCTTATGACATACGCCTTTGACGCATAATAGCCCGACATCATGGGTCCCGGCATAAAGCCCGCGATGGAAGCGGTATTGAGGATGTATCCGCTCCCGTTTTTCTCAAAATATCCCAGAAACAGCTTAAAAAGTATATGCACCGCACGGACATCCGTGTTTATGAGCTCTATCTCCCTTTCAAGGGAGCTTTCGGAAAACTTGTCGAAGATGCCGAAACCTGCGTTGTTTATGAATATATCAGGCACATATTCACAGGCTTTTTCAAAAAGCGCCCTGCATCCGCTCACGCGGGAAAGGTCTGCTATGATATACGGAGCGCCGCACAGCTCGTCGGAAAGAGCCCTCAGTGCGTTCTCATCACGCCCGCAGAGTATCACCCTGTGACCTGCTTCAAAGAGCTGCCTTGCAAATTCTGCGCCTATCCCTGCACTTGCACCTGTGATGACAGCAGTGTGCTTTTCGTTCCAGAAATTCTTTTTCATAACGACGCTCATTCCACGATGAACTGGCAGGCTGCCATGGCATTCAGTGCATTCCTGTGGCTTTCGGGAGTAACGCCCGCGCAGCAGTCGGATATTATCTTTATGGGCACCTCGGGGAAATGAGCGCGCAGTATCATAGCATTGGATATAACGCATATATCGGTGCACACGCCGATTATATCAAATTCCTCGATCTTTGATACATCCGTCTTGTCGGCTATCACAAGGGGGAGATCCTTTGAACCGAAGGTGTTCTTTTCCACAGGAAAATAGCTGCTGCCAAGAGCCTCGGCCACCACAGGATCCAGCTCGTGTCCCTTTGTTCCCTTTACGCAGTGTACCACAGGAAGGACGCTGCCCTCCCTTGTGTCAAGGTAGTTCTCCTGATGGGTATCGAGAGTCGCAAAAACAGGGTCGCCGTTTCCGATGTATTCCCTGATGAGCTTTGCGGAATTCACAGCCGCAGCGGCACATTCCTTATTGCCGAGAGCGCCTGTGGTAAAATCGTTCTGCAGATCGACAGCGATGAGCACCTTCATATCCGTACCTCCGTTTTCGTAAATACTGTAGACTTATCTGACAACAGGCTCCAGCTCAGCCAGATCATAGGGGGTCTGCTGATATACACAGTAATTGAGCCAGTTTGAAAAGAGCAGATTTGCATGGGAGCGCCAGTTGAAATGGGGCGGCTGTCCCACATCGTTCAGGGGGAAATAGTTATAGGGTATGTGGATATCCAGTCCCTTGTCTATATCCCTGAAATATTCGTTTCTCAGAGTGAAGCGGTCATATTCGGAATGACCTGTGGAGAAGAATAGCCTCTGGGACTTATCCGCAACTATATGCACGCCGGACTGCTTTGAGTAACTGAGCAGCTCCAGTCCCTCCACCTTTTCGATATCCTCCCTGCGCACCTCGGTATACCTTGAATGGGGGACGGTGAAATCATCATCAAAGCCCCTGAGCAGCGGATGATAGGGGTCCAGCACCTTGTGCCTGAACAGCCCCGACATCTTATGTTCAAGCGGGTACTTGGGTATGCCGAAATGGTGGTAGAGCCCTGCCTGAGCCGCCCAGCAGATATGGAACACGGAATAGACATTCGTGAGCGACCAGTCCATGATCTCACAGAGCTCGGGCCAGTAATCGACCTCCTCAAACTCCATCTTTTCCACAGGAGCACCTGTGATGATGAGCCCGTCGTAGCGGTTTTCCCTTATCTCATCAAAGGTGCTGTAAAAGCGGTGGAGATGTGAGGGAGGAGTGTTTTTGGAAACGTGGCTCTTCATCTGCAGCAGCTCAATATCCACCTGCAAAGGGGTATTTGAGAGCAGCCGCAGGAACTGGGTCTCTGTTTCTATTTTTTTCGGCATCAGGTTGAGTATGACTATCTTCAGCGGTCTTATATCCTGGTGCTCCGCTGTGGAGTGAGTCATATAGAATATATTTTCCTTTGCCAGCACTTCGGTTGCGGGCAGATCGTCCGGTATATTTATAGGCATGGTCTATCCTTTTTATCAGTACAGCATTTCCTTTGCGGTATCAACACATTTATCATTGTTATCGGTGATAAAATACATATAGTAACCCGGAAGCTCGAATGCAGCCGCATTCTTTATCTTGTCTGCCTCCTCGGGCTTGTAATCCTCAAATTCGGAATAGCGTTCATCTATCCTCTTTGAAACAGCGGTTTCCAGTGCTTTGATATCGATGTCATCGGTCTCGGCTATGAATATCTCATCGGCTGCGGCTCCGGAACCGCAGGTATAGAATGCGATATCCGCATCCTGTGGGAGCTCTGCATCGATGAACTGTTTCATATCACTTTTGTCAACGCTCACCATAGATGAGATGTCAAGCTCGCTTATTATACGCTGAGCGGTATCATCGCAGGAATAGGCTATCCTTTCCTCTCCCTCGGTCTCTATCACGAGGCTTGTCTGTGCAGGCTCGGTAGAGCTCTGCGGAGCGCCTTGTGAGGAGCATCCTGCAAGCAGAATGCACAAAGCGCAAAATACGGTTTGTTTCTTCATTCTTTCATTCCCTTTTCTGTCTGTGTCTTTCTGCAGGCTGTTCTACTGCCCGTCGGAGTAGTACCAGAGCACATAGTGTGTCAGTATGGTCTTTTCGAGCTGTGCGGCAGCAGCCTGATTATACTTGCCGTTATCCGCATAGGAATTTGCCAGATTGCCGTCACTCTTGCGGAAGAACTGCACCGCATCCATATAGTACACGCCGCATTCGTTGGCAGTTTCAAGGAGCGCGGCATTCACCCGCCCTATGTGGGTATTGAGCTCACTGTCGGGGGTGGGCGAGGGCAGAGAGGATATTATATATATCCGCCGTCCCTCTGAGTAGATGCTGTCTATGAAGCGCGACATCTCCTTCTTTATGTCCTCTGTCCTGACGGAGATATCGGTCACATCGAAGAAAAGATAGATGTTCTCCTTCCCCGATGCGTTTACTATGCGTTCAGCGGAGAGCTCCTTGTCGCTGCCGCTGATCATCTTCTTTGCAGAACATATATGCTCCGCTCCCTCTGCGATGAACACCGTTTCGATGCTCTTGTCGAGAGAGGGGATGATATCCGAATTGCCCACTATCATGCAGGATCTGAAATATCCGTTGGCTATGGGCGGGCTTGCCTCTACGGGATTGAGCTTCGAGGAATCCGGGCGCTGTTCCCTTTCCGACGCTGTTTCCGTGAATATCTCCTTTGCGAGATCATCGGTCATTATGCCGCCCCTGTCCTCCATATAGTACTTGAAGCAGATGGCAAAGGTGCCGAATATAAAGAGCAGGATAATGGATATCCTTATCTTTGCATGGGGCTTTTCCTTCGCGGGGCGATAGTATCTCAGGGTTTTGCTTTTACGTTTCTTCACGGCATCAGATCGGTATCGTCATTTTACTCCGCGGCTTTTGCGGTAGACGAGTCAAAATACAGTGTATATTCTATCTCATGAGGTGTGCTCATCGCGGTGGTATCGGCAGAGACATTCATCCTGCCGTCAAATGCAGTGACGGGTATCTCAAAGGCGGAAGTGTCATAGCCCTCGAGCGGGAGATATTTTTCCCCGTTCACCATCATATAATCATATTTATCGGATGACCATACGATGATGGCCGTTGCCTGCCCGTCCGATACGGTGAGATGTGCGGGACTTTCCACCGAAGCGCGTCCCGAACCGCCCTCAAGGGTCACATCTATCAGGTATTCGCCGTCTGTGAGCCCTGTCTCTTCAAGGGATGATGCATATCCCTCTATGGTGTCCGACGGAAGTGATGCGGATTCGATAAGTATGGAGCGGTCATACCACTTTTGCTTTTTTTTGCTGAACGCGGCTATCTTTATCTCCCCGTCGAGATATTCTGCCGGGAAGGTATATACATTCATCCCCTCGTCATCGGTCACGGGGCGGATATAGCTGCTCTCACCGGCAGATGCCGCTTCCTCTGCGGTGCCGTTGAACATATATTCATAAGAAGAGCTGGCTATATAAAGCTCGAGGGTGGGCTCATCGGACACGTTCAGCTTCGCCTTTGCTATCTTGAACATGGAGGATGAGGAACGGACACTCACTTCATAGCTGCCCTGCGCCACCTTTGAAAGGGGGATGGGCTCCATGCCATCATCCACGATATCCTCGGCTGCTATGGTCTCATCACCTGATGCCACATTGTCATTCTGAGCCGCAGTGGTCTCCTCTGCAGCAGTTTCGGCAGATTCTGCCGCGGTCTCTGCAGCCGTTGTGTCTGCGGTGGTCTCTGAGGCGGTGGTCTCTGAAACAGTAGTTTCGGAAGTCACTGCCGCAGTCTGTGCGGTTTGTGTGTTCTGACCGCAGGCTGTGAGCATCAGAGCAGAGAGAAGAAGAAGGGTACAGGTCTTTTTCATTTACTATCTATCAGCTTTCTGGGAGGATGTGTATCACCACAAGCTCCGGATTATTGAATATCCTCGGTATGGCGCTGCGGTCACGGCTGAGCCCCTTTGAAACCAGCATGGTGCAGTCGCCGAAATAATAGTCGCCGCCGGAATATTCCGGGAAAAAAGTAGCGCCGGGACCGAACAGGCCTTCCTTTTTGCCGGGTATCCTCCACTGACCGCCGTGGGTATGGCCGCAAAGGACCAGGTCGAACACCCCGAAGGAACGGTAAAGGTCGATAAAACCGGGATAATGGGATATCAGCACATTACATCTGCCGTTATCCCTGAGGGGAGCCTCATCGAAGTTTGCAACACAGGGCAGAAAATAGGCATCTATCTGTTCGCTGCCTTCGCACTGGGAAAAGCCCGTTATGCAGAGCTCATCATAGACCACGGAACGGTTTTCAAGGAACACTATGCCGTATCCTTCCATCTCCTCACGGAAGGGATAGTATTTCTCGGGTCTGCGGAACTCATGGTTCCCCGCCACCGAAAAGCACGGGTAGGCGCTCATAGCGCGGCAGAAGGTATATGTGTTCTCCTCTATGGTGTCCTCATCGGACAGTATGGCATTATCGAGCATATCTCCGGTGAGCACGACAATATCGGGCTGCGCCTTTGCCACTGCATCGGTCAGGGTCTTCATATCTTCCCCGTAGCGGCTGTTATGAAGGTCTGAGACCTGAACTATCCTGTATTCGCGGGTGACATCGGGAGAATAAACGGTATACTCCGTTATCCGCAGCGGGAAGCTTGCCAGGGAAAGCACGGTGAATGCACAGCCCATCAGCGCCGTGGCTATGGAAATGATGCGTATCCTCCGCTTTCTGCGGGTCGTGGGGGATGGAGTGTCCCCTGCTGCTTTTTTCTTTATCATAAATATATATTATAGCACATTACGGTGTGAATGTCAAACAGTTTGGCGGTGGAGCAAAAGCAAATACTGTACAAAATATCCAATCAATTACAGGGTGATTAGTGGATTATGCCTATTGCCCGCAGACTTCTCATCAGACAAAAAGCACTGTTATACAGGGGTCGCCGATGGTGGTCATATCCATTGTTCCCGGCACCCCGTCAAGGTGCAGCTTTGATTTCAGTTCCGGGGATGTCACATCCACCCATTCACCGTCTGCTTCCACAAATGACCGTCCCTCCGCTGCCTTTGCCTCATAATGGGCAGTAGTCCTGCCGTTGTAGGTGAGAACATCCACATCCCGGGGATCACCTTCAAAAGTGCCCAGTACCGAGGTCGCCAGCACCACTGTGAAATGCTCCACCCTGACAGGCTCGTCCAGTCTGATCGTGTGATACCCCGCACGCTCAAAGGTGCCGCTTTTTTCCGAGAGCACCTCTCCGAAGCTGCCGTCATGCAGCTCTATGGTGTATTCCTGATACGGGATGGTGGTCCAGAACCCCACAGCGCCGATAGTCCCGCTCTCCTCATAGACCGTGGCTGCTGTGACATGGCCTGTATCATCCCCTGCCGCTCTTATGGCAGCGCTCAGATCCCCTTCATCAATATGTGCGATGAGCTCCGCAGAGGCAAGGGATGCCATGGCAAAACGCCCGTAGGATACGCCGCGGGAGTATTCGTCGCTCACCTCACAGGTGACGGCGCCCGCCATCTCCACATCATAGGATATCCAGTAATAGCCCTTGTTCCCCCAACCCTCGCCGAAGGAATTCTGTGCCAGCCATGCGCCGTTCTGTGATGCGGGAACGGCAAAGCCATCAGCAGGAAAATCATCATCCCATCCCACTATGGTCAC
>JAFPYQ010000377.1 GCA_017394475.1 Oscillospiraceae bacterium
GATCGGTCTTTCTGAGCCCTTCCACTGTTTCCACCACTCCCTTTTTCGGGAGTATGGGGGTGGTCTCGAGCATCTTTTCCATGATCTGTTTGCGGCGTTCACGCACCGCCAGATAGTTCTCCACCGAGCCGAATATAGGCACCGCAGCCAGCTTGTCACAGCTTCTGAGCTTTAGTATCTCCGTGGGTGGCAGGTCATATCCCAGGTCTTTTGATGCCTGTGTCCAGCATTTGTTGTATATCCATTCGGTGTCGATAAGAACACCGTCAAGGTCAAAAAATATGGCTTTCATATCAAAGTATCACTTTTTCGTTATTATTTCTATCAGCATAATGAGCACTGCCGATACTGCTGCAATATATAGTATGAGCAGCGGTACTGCGTAATACCAGCGTTTTTCCTCTGCGGGATATTCGCCTTTTCTTTCTCCCGAAAATGCTCTGTAAGTGTCAACAGGCATATTTTCCACGGCCTTTCCTACCAGAAAAGGTATGGCTATCGGATAGGTGAAATCCTCCTTATGCCGCACAAAGGGAGGCAGCAGTGTAACAGGGCTTCTCATAAGGCACACTGCCAGTGCGGAAAAAAATCTTGCCGCAAAAGGTGACTTTCTGTCATGGAGGGTATACACTGCCATAGGCAGCATCGCCATCAGTTCCGCGGCAGTCCTGCAGGGAGCATCATATACTTTCGTTATGGTGATATGACATTGGCTGAAACCGTATCTCAGGCGGAACATCCTCTCCCCGTCCTCGTGGAAAAGAGTCGCCTCGAAGCATTTTGCACCATCTCCGCTGTCATCACAAGGAATCTCCCCGAAGGAGCCTATATCGGAGGATGAAAGCTCAGCCAGTATATCCGCATATTCGCTTTTGTAGACCTGCTTTGACAGCGGTCTGTTCAGGGCTTTCTTAGCGGACTTTATGGGGTCATTCCCCAGTTCGTAGCATATACGCCGCATCTCCGACAGCTCTAATCTCTTTACATCCTCAAAAATGACAGTACACTCACACAGAGCGTACTTTTTCCTGTCATTCATGCTGTGCTGCGGGGATATGAGCACATCCGAAAGAGAGAACCTCAGAGTGCTTTCTTCACAGGCAAGGTTTGTCACATAACCGTTTGTAAGATCAAGCTCGTCATCGGGAGAGGGACTTATCCGCTGCATTTTTCTTCTCCTCGCCGCTCACGATGCTCTTGATCGTCAGGAAAGCATCCTCATAGTCGATAGACTGCATTCCCGGGAAAGCCCTTATCATACGCTTTACGCGCCTGTCGGAAAAGGCTATGAGAGCATCATATCTGTTCTGCATTTTTTCTGCCATTTCCGCCCGTTTATCGGATATGCCGCTCCTTATGCCCTCAGCCAGTTCCTCCGCCTTGTCCGATATCTCATCTGCTGCAAGGTACAGTCCTGCATAGGCCTCAGCGCCCTTATCCTGCGTGTCAAGGGCAAATTCGCCCAGCTTTTCGCCGATGCCCTGCGCAGTCTCAAGCATTTTCGCATTTATCTCGGTTATCTCTTTCAGCCGCACATTGAGCTTTTTCACCGCAGCCACCGAGCCCCATGTGTCGATAGGTATCAGCACTGCAAAAATGGCGATTATGATGCATCCCAAAACGATGGGCATCGCATTTATCAGCATCTCTGTGAAGGGCTCGACAAAGCTTATGACTATCAGCCCGCCGATGCCCCATTCTATGCTGACTTTGAGG
This sequence comes from Oscillospiraceae bacterium, assembly GCA_017394475.1. GTDB lineage: Bacteria > Bacillota > Clostridia > Oscillospirales > Ruminococcaceae > Huintestinicola. The sequence goes on from JAFPYQ010000377.1 coordinate 1,717, forward strand.
CATATATAACCGTGAAAATTGAAATGCTCATCGGTATAGTCCCACCATATACTGTGGAATATCTTTCTCATGGCAACGCCCACAGCCAGTTCAAATGCCGTGCATATCAGTGATGACAGCAAAAACACCAGCAGCGGGTCGCCGCTCACAGGTTTGAGCACTATGGTTATTATCAGCACTCCGAAACCGTAGATAGGGCAGATGGGCATATCAAGAAAACCGCGGTTCGAGTATTCTCCCATTTTGATGGTATGGAAACAGACCTCCACGCCCCATCCCAGAAATGCCCATATCAGGAACAGCAGGCAGAGCTGATAGAGAGAATATCCCAGAAACGGTATAGTATCAAAAAAGGCCATAGCAGATGTTTTCAGAGCGCGTTAAAAAGTCAGGCTGCTCTGTTTTCCTCCCGAAGGACCGCACGAAGCTCGTCCGTGCAGTCCGTGTTATCTTTGAAAAAACGTCAGCAGCTCAAAAAGTCAGTCCACAAGCTTGGGGTCGAATGTCTCTTTCCAGGGAAGTCCCCATTTGTTCAGAGCATCCATGAAGGGATCGGGATCGAATTCCTCGATATTGTATACACCGGGACGCTTCCACTTGCCCGTGAGTATCATCATAGCACCGATCATGGCGGGAACACCTGTTGTGTAGGAAATGGCCTGTGAGCCTACTTCCGCATAGCACTCCTCATGAACGCATACATTGTACACATAGTAGTTGACGGGCTTTCCGTCCTTGACACCCTGCATTATGCAGCCGATGTTGGTCTTGCCCTTAGTGCGGGGGCCCAGTGAAGCAGGATCGGGGAGCACAGCCTTCAAAAACTGCAGTGGAACTATCTCCATGCCATTGTAGTTGATAGGCTCGATAGAAGTCATGCCCACATTTTCAAGACATTTCAGATGTGTGAGATAGGACTGACCGAAGGTCATGAAAAAGCGGATGCGCTTTATGCCCTTGATATTGAGCGCCAGAGACTCCAGTTCCTCATGATGGAGAAGGTACATATCCTTTTCGCCCACCTCGGGGAAATCATAGACGCGCTTGATCTCCATAGGTTCGGTCTCCACCCACTTGCCGTCCTGGATATATGAGCCCTTGGCACTTACCTCGCGGATATTGATCTCGGGGTTGAAGTTGGTTGCAAAGGGATATCCGTGGTCGCCTGCATTGCAGTCAAGGATATCTATGTAGTGTATCTCATCGAAATAGTGCTTCTGTGCATAGGCGCAGAACACACCTGTAACGCCCGGGTCAAAACCGCTGCCCAGAAGTGCGGTGATACCCGCCTTCTCAAAACGCTCCCTGTACGCCCACTGCCATGAATACTCAAACTTTGCGGTATCCTCGGGTTCGTAGTTGGCAGTGTCAACATAGTCCACCTTACATTCAAGGCAGGCATCCATGATATGCAGATCCTGATAGGGAAGTGCCAC
>JAFPYQ010000378.1 GCA_017394475.1 Oscillospiraceae bacterium
CAACGAACAGGCGGCTGAGATCATGATCGAATATCTGCGGATAAGAGACGGCAGATGATCATCCCAGCCACTGTATGAACGCCGTTTTATCGGATGAATTATACCCTGCGTTTTCATAGAAATGCAGGGTGCTTTCTTTTTTAGAGCCTGTGAGGAGCATCATTTTGTAGCAATTCTCCTTTACGGCTATATCACGGGCATAGTCAAGGCAGGCTGTGGCATAGCCCTTTCCCCTGTGGGCGGAGTGTGTGACCACATTCTCCACAAATGCGTAGGGGCGCACATTCCGTGTCAGGTTAGGTATCACCACACACACAACGGATGAAACTATCTCACCGTCTATCTCACAGACGATGATATGATGATCTTCATCAGAGCATATCCTGTCCCACACCTGCCGCAGATGTTCATTTTCCTCCGGCACTCCATCCTCATGAAGATGGGTATAGAGCAGAAGCAGCTTGTCAAGCTCCTCTCTTTTTATCTCCCTTACCATATTACCACCATCCAAAAAAGCCGTTCCCCCTCACAGGAGAGGGAACGGTCATCATCAATCATCACAGAGCGATTCATACAGCCCTATATACAGCTTTGCGGAGCTGTCCCAGCTGTAGTCTTCCTTCATAACATGCTTCACGAGATCGTTCCATCCGTCCGAATGATAGTAGTCATTGGCTCTTGAAACAGCGCTCAGCATATCGTGAGCATTGTAGGTCTTGAAGGTAAAGCCGTTTCCGTTTTCTCCGCCTGCATCCCTTACGCTGTCACGCAGACCGCCTGTTTCGCGGACGATAGGCAGCGTTCCGTAACGCATGGAGATCATCTGTGCAAGACCGCAGGGCTCGGACTGGGAGGGCATGAGGAACATATCTGCACCGGCATAGATACGCCTTGCAAGATCGGGCTTGAAGCCGAGATTCACGCTGACCCTGTCGTTCCTGCGCCAGGACATTTCCTTGAAAAAGTCCTCGAACATCTTTTCGCCTGCACCCAGAATGGCAAACTCACAGCCCAGATTCAGCATTTCCTCAAAGACATACTTTATCAGGTCTATGCCCTTGTGGGAAACAAATCTTGTGATTATGCCTATCACGGGAGAGCCGTCATCGGATAGTTTCAGTTCCTTTAAAAGTGCCTTCTTGCAGTCCCGCTTGCCCGATATATCTTCGGCAGAGAAGTTCCTTGCTATGAGGCTGTCCTTTTCGGGATCGTAGAGCTCTGTATCGATACCGTTTAGAAAGCCGCACAGCTTGTACTGCTTGCCTGCAAGAGCCCTGTCCATGCCGTGGGAATACCAGGGATCGAGTATCTCCCACGCATAGGAGGGTGAAACGGTGGTTATCTTATCTGCGGTCTCAAAGGCGCCCTTCATAAGATTTATCGCACCGTCATATTCCAGTATCTTGGAATGATACATAGGCAGACCTATGATATCACTGAGCACATCCATGCCGTAGCGGCCCTGATACTGGATATTATGGACAGTAAAGACCGTCTTTATATCCTCATAGCCGGGACGGAACTTATACACGCACTGATAGTAAACAGGCACGAGAGCTGTCTGCCAGTCATTGCAGTTTATTATGTCGGGCTTGAAATCTATATGAGAAAGGAGCTCCATCACGGCGCGAGAAAGGAATACGAATCTCTCGCAGTCATCATAGTAGCCGTAAAGTCCGTCACGCGCAAAGTAATACTCATTATCCAGGAGATAATACTTCACACCGTTGACCTCTCCCTCGAACACACCGCAGTACTGCTTTCTCCAGCCCACATCAACAGTGAAGTTGAGGAGGAATTTCAGTTTTTCCTTGAGCTCGGGCTTTATCCCCTTGTACAGCGGGAGAACGATCCTGCAGTCATGCCCTGCCCTGCCTATCGCTTTGGGCAGTGAGCCCACAACATCGGCAAGTCCGCCTGACGCTGCATAGGGTAACGCCTCCGAGGCGGTAAATAAAATATTCATTCTTTGTCCTTCTTACAGTATGATGATACTTGTATGTCCGCAACCGGTACGGATATACAGCATAATGTAAAGTACGATATGGAATGTGCGGTTTTGAACGCACATTCCACACCTATGTCAGATCTTTGCGCTCTTGCCGATGTAAACGGGATAATTAGCAGAGCCTGTGAGTATCTTCTTATCGGAGATAGATACCTGCTTGTCGGTGATTATGCAGTCGATATAGCAGTCTGCACCTATAACGGTATCCTGCATGATGATAGCATTGCGGACAACAGAGTTCTTGCCCACCTTAGCGCCCCTGAACAGTACACAGTTCTCCACGCTGCCCTCGATTATGCAGCCGTCTGCGATGATGGAGTTCTTCACCTTTGCGCCGATAGCCAGCTTTGTGGGCGGATTGTCCCTTATCTTGGTATAGATGGGGTTGGTGTCAAGGAACAGCTTCTTGCGGTTCTCTGTGTCGAGCAGAGCCATATTTGCATCATAATATGTCTTTATGGATGTTACCTTGGAGAAATACTTGTCATGCTCATAGCCTATGATCTTGAAATCATTGGTCCTGTCCTGGAGTATGGACTTGGCAAAGCTGTATTCACCCTTTGCGGCACTGTCAAGGATAATGTTCATCAGCAGGGATTTGCTTATCACATAGGTATTCAGGGAGATATTGCACTCGCCGCTCACCCTGGGATTGATAAGCACATTCTTTATCCTGCCTTCCTCATCGATGCCGAACACATTGGAATTCGCAGCGGAATCAAGGTCAAGATTTGCCTTTGCATAGACTGCAGTGATGTCCGCACCGCTCTTTACATGTGCCTCTACTATCTTCTTGTAGTCAAAGGATGTGACAACATCACAGTCGGACATGATGACATACTCAGCAGCGGAATAATTGATAAAATCAGTTATGCCGAAAAGTGCTTCAAGTCTGCCCCTGTACATGCCGCTGGCAACGTTCGAGAAGGGCGGCAGCAGATGGAGTCCGCCTATCTTCCTTGCCATATCCCACTCTCTGCCGGATCCTAAATGGTCGAGCAGTGACTGATAATTGGATTTTGTAACAACGCCCACTTCATCCACTCCGGAATTGGTCATGCCGGAAAGGACAAAGTCTATCATTCTGTAACGGCCGCCGAAAAGCACGGAACCCATAGTCCTGTTGCGTGTAAGCTCGGGGATAACGTCCTCATGCATATTGGCGAATATAAGTCCGAGTATATTCTTATTCAAGCTCATTGTATTAACCTACCTTTGATATTTGAATGCATGGATCACTTCTTGCGGATATCGGGAACCATTTCCTTCGGACCTACCTTCTGTCCTTCTGCTATGGTCACCTTATGACCTATCACTGCGATGCCCCAGTCGTCGCGGTTATCGACTGTTTCGGGACGAACTCCCACATGGGCATTCTTTTCTATGACGCTGTTCTCACCGACTATGGCGTATTCTACCACCGCTCCCTCTTTTATTATGGAGCCGGGCATGATTATGGAATCGGTGACCTTTGCACCCTTTTCTACGGTAACGCCCTCGAAGATGACGGAGAAGTCTATATCGCCGTCTATGATGCAGCCCTCAGCCACCATGGAATTCTCAACATTGGCATTGCTGCCGAAATACTGAGGAGGAAGAACAGGATTTCTTGAATACATCTTCCAGTCGGGATCGTAGAGGTCGATGGGGATATTCGGATTGAGAATATCCATATTTGCCTCCCACAGGGAATCGAGAGTCCCCACATCCTTCCAGTAGCCGTCAAATGCGTATGCAACGAGCTTTTCGCCTGCATTCATCATATTGGGTATGATAGCCTTGCCGAAGTCCTTGTCTTCATCGGGATTGTTCTCATTATTTATGAGATACTGCTTGAGCTTAGCCCATGTGAACACATATATACCCATAGATGCAAGGGTCGAACGGGGATTCTTGGGCTTTTCCTCAAAGTCCACGATGTTGCCGCTCTCATCGGTTATCATAATGCCGAAACGTGATGCCTCCTCCATGGGAACATCGAGCACTGCGATGGTAGCATCTGCGCCCTTGTCCTTATGGAACTGGATCATGTCGTTATAGTCCATCTTATATATATGGTCACCCGAGAGGACTATCACATAGTCGGGATTGTACCTGTCTACGAATGCCATATTCTGATAGATGGCATTTGCAGTGCCTTCGTACCACGAAGCGCCTGCCTGTGTCTCATAGGGAGGGAGTACATGG
>JAFPYQ010000379.1 GCA_017394475.1 Oscillospiraceae bacterium
AAAGAATCAGCATGATCACTGCAGACAGGCTCAACGCCGCATTAAACGATCTGTTCAGCGTAGCTCACCTCTGTTCGATAGTATCTCGGACAGTATACTCGATACCGTCCTGTCGGTACACATTCGGCATGACCGGGCAAACAGGCCAATCATAAATAAGTATACCACATCACGGTCAAAAAATCAATGATTTTTGCGATTTTTTCGATGCTCACAGGGCAAAAAAACGTTATTGGCTCCATATCCGCGGGACAGAAGATGATGCAGCAGATATACTTGATAACTACACTTTATCTGTTCAAATTATCATCTATCTTTTGTTACTTTTTCACTAAATCATCACACAAAAATGCTATAATTACATCACGGTTTATACCGTAGGTGTCAGTCATCCCCTGACTACACCTGATCCCCCATAATCCTATATCATGTTGTTTTCCCTCCCATCAGGGGAGGGACTTTTTTGTCCCCGTAAAACAAACAACATCCCTCGCCTGTGGGCGGGGGATGTTTATTTTCAGTATTTTCCCGGAGGGTCTTCAAAATCCTCCTCCACATTATCGAAGGATACCGGGATGAACCCATGGTCATTCACATCATGGTATCCGTCCCCGCCGGACATATCCGTGCTGTCATAGGGACTTGATGTGGATAATGGCTCATAATTCGGCACATTAAAGCTGTCAGGCATCACAGAAGGCGTATCATCGGATGCAGCGGGTGCGCTGTCATTGGTGCTGTCTTCTTCCGCCGTGCTGTCGTTCCGGTCAAAGTAGTCCGCGCCGTTGTGGTCATCGGGCAGCTCATCGGAGAGTATATTGTCAAGGCTGTACCTGCCGCTGTCCTTTTCAAAGCGGAAGTGGGAAAGGAGCATCCGCAGGGCGCTGGACTGTCCCGAAAGCTCCTCGGAGGCAGCCGCGGATTCCTGTGCGGTGGCTGTATTGCTCTGTACAACAGAGGATATGCGTTCTACGCCTGTGGTGACCTTCTGTATCTCCTCCGCCTGGAAATCGCTCTCACGGGAGATCCTGGAGACCTCGGTATCTATCTTTGCCTGGCTGTCAACGACGGTCTGGAGCACTCTTGCAGTGTCCTTCGCGATCTTCGAGCCCTTTTCCACATTTTCTACCGAGCGCTCGATAAGTGCAGTAGTGCGGTTGGCAGCCTCGGCGCTCTTTGCGGCAAGGTTCCTTACCTCATCAGCCACCACTGCGAAGCCCTTGCCTGCCGAGCCTGCCTTTGCAGCCTCAACAGCGGCATTGAGAGCAAGGATGTTCGTCTGGAATGCGATATCGTCGATGACCTTGATTATCTTGGATATCTCCACGGAGCTGGCGTTTATATCCTCCATGGAGGCCAGCATGTTGCGCATTTCCGCGCTGCACTCCTCTATGCGCTTGCCCGATTCCTTAACGATATGAGTGGTGTTCCTTGCGGCAGATGCGGTCTGGTTCACTCGCTCGGAAATATCCTCGATCTGGTCTGTAAGGCTCATTATGGCATCAGTCTGCTGTGCGGAGCCCTGGGAGAGCATCTGTGCGCCGTTTGCCACCTGCTGTGAGCCTGTGGAGACCTGGTCGGAGGCACTGTATATATCCTTGAAGGTATCGCGCAGTGATGCTGCTATCTCATTGTATTTGAGGCTTATATTCGCGAACTGGCCGTTCCAGTTGTCCGGCAGCGAATAGTTGAGATCGCCCTCTGCCAGCCTGTCAAGACCCACGGATGTCTCATTGACAATGGCGGACAGGCTCTCGATGGAATCCGCCAGCCTGCGGTTGAGATCATCCAGCTCATTGTTGCCCTTTATGCTGTATCTGTCAGCATGGAGAGAACCGTCGCTGATAGAATGTATCTGCTCGGCAACGGCATTGAGGCTGTTGAAAAACGACCTGCCGCATATCACAGCGATGACGGTATATATGAGTATTATGCCCACACATACCCCGATGGTGAAATACGGGTCAGTGCTCTTGGTGGTGAGCGCACCTGTTATCGCAATGGCGACCACGGTGCCTATTATATTTGCGGCGATCAGTCTGCCGACAAAGGTTTTGAACCATTCCTTATGCATGATGATACTCCTGTAACGACACGGATGATATCATGAGTTCTGCTGAGGATAAGCAGATCTGCGTGCCCTGCATCCCGGGATCACAGTCCCGCGGGACAAAAGGCATCTATGTACTGATTATAGCACATATAAACAAAAAATGCAAGAAAAAATTTACAAGGCCGGCAAAACCGACAGTGACCTCGTCGGTCTTTTTGTATGGGGTCAAGGGGTGGAGCCCCTTGCGGGTGCAGGGCAGCGCCCTGCATAGCGGAACAAAGTTCCGCCGCTGCACAAACCGACATCCCAAAACAAAACACATACAGATCGCAAACGGGTCGGCGGCTAAAGGACTGCCTGCAGTCCACGCTCCGAAAGGAGCG
>JAFPYQ010000380.1 GCA_017394475.1 Oscillospiraceae bacterium
GTTGGCACGCCTTCTGAACAGTCCCCTGCCAAGAGCCTTGCGGATATATTCTTCGAGCATGACCTTAGTAACATGGAAGTTGGCAATAACCCCGTCTTTGAGAGGACGTACCGCCTCTATGGATTCGGGGGTCCTGCCTATTACTTCCTTAGCCTCCTCGCCCACATAGCGGGGCTCGGAAGTCCTTGAGTCTATCGCAACGACAGAGGGCTCACGAAGGATGATCCCTTTGCCTTTCATATATATAAGGGTATTTGCTGTACCCAGATCGATTCCGAGATCCTTAACAAACCACATTTTTTCCACCGTCAAAAGTTTACATAAATACTCATTTAAGATTATAGCACAAAATCCTGTATTCTACAATATATAGCAGGGTAAAATTTTTTACCAAAGATACAGGGAAATAGGCATAGTATTTTGTGTATTTTTGGGATACGATGAATCAGTATGTCTTCCCCTCCGCAGGCAGGGAAGACATAAGGAACAAAACATATAAATGCACTATTATGGTTTATTCATTGTTTCCTTCGGATATAATCACAAAAGAATACCGCAGGGAAAACCCTGCGGTAAAATGTCAGCTCCAGTTTTCTTCATTTTCCCAGTAATCGTCGATCCATTCCTCATTTTCCTCTTCCCATGCCTCATCCTCGTCGTAGTCCTCATCGGTGACGGTGGTCTCGGCAGGCGCTTCGGTCTCCGCTATCTGGGAGATGGTGCTCTCGGGCACCTTGGCAAATTGCAGCCATGAAAAATAAGGAGTACAGCCGTTGCCGTTCTTAGCTATCATACTGCCGTAGAAATATGTGGCAGCGCACAGCAGCGCGGTGCAGGCGATGCCCTTTGCGACATATTTCTGCTTGATATGCTCCGAGGCAAATTCAGATGCACATTCGGCGATATCAGGGCAGAGCCCCAGTATAGCGGGCATTACGAAGAATAGGTCAAATCTCGATATGATGGAATGCTTACAGCCCCACAGATCGAAGAGCACCACGAAAAGCAGACAGTTCATATATATGATATTGTCCTTGTTCTTTTCATACAGCTTGTTCCTGAACATGAAGGCTATGATGAACAGCAGGGCATATCCGAAGAAATAGAACAAGGAGATACCCTTTGTGACGTTCATATCCTGTTCGTACAGATAGCTGCTGTGCATATCGAATCTTTCGTAGAAATCCCTGATAAGCCCCAGTATGTTCCATGAATATACAAGGATAAAGGTCGCAGCTATGCCGTACACTGCAAGGAGCACAGGCTGCAGACGGATATGCATGATAAAGAAGAACGGTATCATTATCAGTGCAGACCAGTGAAAGCAGGCTGCAAACAGCACCAGAGCCACCCACCGCAGAAGATCCTTCTTTTTGAGGGCTTCAAATGCATACAGCATGATGACCGCCGCGAAGAACTGCCTGAGGAAGTTGCAGGAATAGAACATTATCCCGTACATCACAAATCCCACACCGCTGAGGGGCGGATAGGAAGAATACCTGTACATCCAGAATGCGACAGCAAAGGCGAATATGAACGCCACTACTCCGAACATTATCCTGTAATCGTAGAAACGATTGGCAAGGATGTTTTGCAGGACATAATATCCCTTTTCAAGCCTTGATGTGTGCACCCATTCCGGGTTCCACAGCATGTCTTCATATATCCTTTTATATGCGAGATAGTCCGTGCCCACATCAAATCTGAGCGTTTCCAGAGCACACACCAGCGCTCCGAAATATGCGCAGTATAATGCACGGCCGGTATTCCCCGCCTTTTTGCTGCACAGCAGAAGTCCCGGTATGAGCACAGCAAAGGGGAACAAAACATAGATAAGCATAAATACAGAAAAACCCCGGGGATATCCCCCATCACAATAAAACAAGGTCTATGCAGAGGGATATTAGACCGCTGCATAGACCGGCTGATGCCTTAGCAAATCAAAGATCTATATAATCGTCGCTGCCGCCCTTGCCGTTTACTACATAGTAAGCCTTGGACTCATCGATATTGACATATACTTCAAGAGTAGTGATGACCTTCTTCTTACCGTACTTAGCCTTGCAGCGCTCAATGATATCCTCAGCGTTGATGCTCTTGCCGTTTGTCTGGATCTCAAGCTTGGGAACGAGGACGCTCTTTACTTCCTTAGCAGCCTTTTCGGTAGTTTCAGCAGCCTTCTTGGCAGCCTTCTTCACAGTCTTCTTTACTTCCTCGGGAACTGCATCGGACGCAGCTTTCTTTACCTTTCTTGCAGCCTTCTTGGTCTTATCTGCTACCTCGGCAACGCTCTTTGCAGTATCTTCAGAGATGACCTTTTCAACGGTCTCCTTAACCTCTTCTGCAACCAGCTCACCGGCAGCCTTAACGGACTCAGCTGCTGCCTGAACTACATTCTCGGCAGATGTTTTCTTTGCCCTTGCCATATCCATACCTCCGAAAGATTTATTTATACTACCTGTTTAATATCTAAATACCGCCGGCTCAGCCTCTTTACAGCACAACCGGATTAACAAGCATATTGTATCATAAATATACGAATAATTCAAGTAAAATCAGAATATTCGGCGAATTTATACTTATCTCACAAATCTCGAACTTTACTTTTATAGAACTTGTACAATACACTTGTACAGCAGGTTTGCGGAATATACTTCCGACTCCCCTGCCCGCCTGATAAGATACGGATCAGTCGCTCACAACTATCTCCGCAGTGTCTATGTCCTTCTGTTCCATCCTGAGCAGTCTTGATATGCCCTTGTCCTGCATGGTGACACCGTAGAACACATCTGCTTCCTCCATAGTGCCTCGTCTGTGGGTGATGGTGATGAACTGGGTGGTGTTTGTGAATTTGTGCAGGTATTGTGCATATCTGGATACGTTCACATCATCTAGTGCAGCCTCTATCTCATCGAGTATGCAGAATGGCGCGGGATGCACACGGAGTATGGCGAAATATATGGCTATTGCCACGAATGCCTGTTCACCGCCCGAAAGCAGAGAAAGGCTGCCGATGACCTTGCCCGGTGGTGCTACCTTGATCTCGATGCCGGAGGTGAGCACATCGCTTTCATCTGTAAGGGAGAGCTCTGCCCTGCCGCCGCCGAATAGCTCCGTAAATATGCGTTTGAAATGTGTGTTTATCTCATAGAAGGATTCCTTGAAGCGCTCCTGCATGGTGAGTGTCAGTTCTTCGATCAGCTTTATCAGCTCTTTTCTCGAACGGTTCACATCATCGAGCTGAGTGTTCAGTTCCTCGTAGCGTGCGGATACTTCCTTGTATTCTTCGATAGCCGCAAGGTTTACCGTGCCAAGGTTCCTTATCTTGTTGCGTACGCTCACCAGCTCGCTTTCAAGTTCCTTAAGGTCGGCATCCTTTATAGCCATTTCCCGCGCTTCGCCAATATAGATATCATAGGTCTCCTGCATTTCAAGGGCTATCCTGTCCTGCTCGTTCACAGCCGATGTCTTTCTCTCCTCAAGCCTTGTCTTTTCGGAGGACAGCTGTTCCTTTGTGCGTCCCAGTTCTCTCAGATCTGCGCGCAGCTTGACGATATCACGCTCGCGCATGGAGTTTTCGAGCCTTATCTCTGCTATCTCATCGGTGAGCTTTTTAGTGCTGCTGTCAGAACCTGCAAGGCTCTCATTCACAGCATCTATCTCCGTCCTTATCTCATCTATCTTCTTCTGATGATCGATCACTTCGAGCCTGTATTTTTCTGTGAGGTCTCCCGACTGTTCTATCTGCCTGCACAGTTCCTCTATCTCGTGTTCCTTCTGCTCCGAGTCCTTTCTGCTCTCAGCAAGAGTTATCCTTGCAGCAGAGAGTTCCTGTGATATCTCCTCACGGCGCTGTGTAAGAGCCTCACGCTCCTTTACATTAGCACCCGACTGTTTGAGCAGTTCCTCGACATCCGCATTTATAACTTTAAGCTGCTGTTCGTTCTTCTGTGCGATAAGTGCTACCTCATCACTTCTCTGACGGAATTTCTCCTGTGCCAGTTCCACTGTTTTCTGCGAAGTGAATATCTGTCCTTTCAGCTCGGCAATGCGCTTTTTCTCCGTTTCAAAACGTATCATATCCGACTGCATCTTGGAAAGGTCTTCCTTTGCCGCCGCGATATTTATCCCGAAGCGCTCACACTCATCCTTGGCTGCCTGCAGAGTTCCCCTGAGTTCCCTGTTCTCATCCTCAAGCTCTGCTATCTCGGAATCTATGCGTTCGATCTCATTCTTTCGGGTGAGTATGCCAGCAGAACGTGCCACAGAACCGCCCGTATAGGAACCTCCCGCATTTACCACCTGTCCGTCAAGAGTGACTATACGGAATTTATAACCGAATCTTTTGGCGATATCTCCCGCGCAATCGATATCCTCAGCCACTGCGGTGCGCCCTAAAAGCTGATCTACTATGCCCGAATAACGCTCATCATGATCCACAAGGTCACAGGCAAGGGATACAAACCCGCTGCACTGAGCAAGCCCCTTTACATCAAGCCTCGTGCCCTTTACTGATGTGATGGGCAGGAATGTCGCTCTGCCCGCATTCATATCTTTGAGGAAACGTATGCCCTTCTTAGCGGTGTTTTCATCCTCCGTGACGATATTCTGCAGAGTCGCTCCGAGAGCTGTCTCTATGGCAGTGGAGTATTCCGGATCCACACTGATGAGCTGTGATACCGTGCCGCATATACCGGATATCCTGCCGCCCTTTGCAGCTTTGAGCAGCTGCTTGGATGCGTTTGAATAGCCTTCCATGGAGTTTTCGA
>JAFPYQ010000381.1 GCA_017394475.1 Oscillospiraceae bacterium
GGGTGGCTGCGGTCAGTGCCAGGCATCATGCCAGTCCGCATGCAAGACCTCTTGCACAGTTGCAAACCAGAAGTGTGAGAATCTCGACAAAGAGTGATCACCGAAGGAATGGGGACAAGGGTGCAAGCCCTTGTTTCTTTTTTAGATGCAGATCTTCACCGCAAGGGGAAGACCGAACTTATATGATAGGCGGAGAATAGATGATCCATAAATACAAACTGGGCGGTTATAATATCGTACTTGATGTGAACAGCGGCGGAGTGCACGTTGTGGATGAGCTCACATACGATCTTCTCGACAATATCGAGCCCCCATTTGAGGACGAATGTCCATCCCATGTTATCGATAAGCTGATGCGCTTTTATAAGCGCGATGATATAATCTCCTGCTATGAGGAGATAAAGGAGCTCTATGAGGATAAGATACTCTTTTCCCCCGATGACTACGAGCGCTTTGCCAAGCTGCAGGTAGCTGCTCCCATAAAGGCCATGTGCCTGCTCATAGCCATGGACTGCAACCTGCGCTGTGATTACTGCTTTGCGGGGCAGGGAGATTACTGTCAGGGCAGGAAGCTCATGAGCTTTGAGGTGGGAAAAGCGGCTCTTGACTATCTTCTCGAAAATTCGGGCAACAGGAAGAACCTTGAAGTGGACTTCTTCGGCGGCGAACCGCTTATGAACTGGAAGGTGGTAAAGCAGCTCGTTGAGTACGGCCGTGAAAAGGAAAAGGAATACGGCAAGCATTTTCGCTTCACCATAACCACCAACGGCACCCTCCTTGATGATGAAAAGATAGATTTCATCAATAAGGAGATGCACAATGTCGTTATGTCCATAGACGGGCGCAAGGAAATAAATGACCGTATGCGTCACAGGATGGACGGCAGCAGTGCCTATGACAAGATAGTCCCCAATTACCAGAGACTTGCGGAAAAGCGCAATTACAAGGACTATTATGTTAGGGGCACCTTCACCAAGTACAATCTTGATTTTGCAGATGATGTGTTCCATCTGAGAGAGCTGGGCTTTGACCAGATCTCCATCGAGCCTGTGGTGGGCGAACATGATGAGCCCTATGCGATAACCGAGCGTGAGCTCCCTGCGGTGTTCAAGGAGTATGACCGCCTTACAGGCATGATACTCGATAATGACAGGGCAGGCAAGCATTTCAATTTCTTCCATTTCATGCTCGATCTCGATCAGGGACCCTGTGCAATAAAGCGACTTCGCGGATGCGGATGCGGAAATGAATATGTAGCCATCACTCCTGATGCCGATATCTATCCCTGCCACCAGTTCGTGGGCAAGAAAGAGTATCTCATGGGCAATATCACCACCGGTGAATTCAACATGGATATGAAGAAGGAATTTGCAGGGGCGCATATCTATTCCAAAGAGGACTGCAAGAAGTGCTGGGCGAGGTTCTATTGTTCCGGCGGATGCAATGCCAACAATTATGAGTATATGGGTGATATACTCAAGGCACACAAGGTATCATGCGAGATGGAGAAAAAACGCCTCGAGTGTGCTATATTCGTGCAGGCTATCCACGCAATGGAGAAAGAGGAAGGTTGAAGATACGGGCTGATATGAAAACAGAATTTTTCCAAATGTAAACAGTTTGTTACATTTGCACTTTATGACAATAATTCAGCCAAAACCCCTTGACTTTTTCGGAAAATGTGATAAAATTATATATGCGTATACTGAATAATGTGTTTTCAAAATGGCATGGATGAACCTATATCCGTATATGCCTTGAAAATATGTTTTCATGGATGACAAAGAGGGCTGATAGAAAGCACCCGTGATATCGGGACAGTTCGGGAAAGGGAGGATCATCGCATGAAATATATATTTGTTACCGGCGCCGCCGGATATATCGGCTCAGCCGTATGCGATATGCTTCTGCAGAAGGGCTTTGGCGTTGTTGCCACAGACAGCAAGCCCATGAGGATAATCAATCAGAACTTCAGGTTCGTACAGAGCGATATTACCGATAAGGATACTATCACTGCGGCCATGCGAGATGCAACCTCCATGATCCATCTCGGTTGTTCTGTGGATAATGATTTTACTCCCATACTCTCATCCGATGAGGATAAGATGTCTGCTCAGGTGGATAAGTTCCTGTATAAGACGGCTGTATCATACAAGTTCGATGAAGTGCTGATGCTCAGCTCATATCAGGTATATCAGCAGCCCAAGAACAGAGAGCCTGTCAGGGAAGCGCTTGATCTAAAACCCATCACCATCTATGGCAAGCTGAAGCTTGACAGTGAAAAGGCACTTGCCGATGCTACCAAGAAATCGGAGACCAAGCCTGTTACCATGAGGATTCTGCCTGTATATTCAAAATCGTACCTTGAAAATCTCTTTGCAAAGGTAAGGGATCCTAAGGACGGCAGCATATTCCTGTACGGCTACGGTGATTACGGCTATTCATTCTGCAATCTCCACAACCTTCTGGATTTCATTCTGGGCATATACACCAACAGGGATAATATAAATTTCTCGGGCGCATACAATATCTGCGATACCAAGCCCACTTCCGCCAAGGATATAGTGGAGTTCCTTAAACAGGAGACCAATATCCCCATAGTACAGCAGAGAAATTACAGCACGGATGCGGTGAAGAATCAGTTCACGCTGTTCGTTTCCAAGCAGATAAAGACTGATTACAGGTATCTTGATCCTGCCATCGCATGCAGCAATATAAACTATGACAATACTAAGGCGCAGAGATTTGCGACCTTCCGCTGGAAACTCAGTAATACAAAATAAATTTTGCCCTCCCACAGGGAGGGCAATTTCTGTAAAGCAATCAAGGTGAAGATAATGGAAATAGATGAACTCAGATCGGAAATAAATGATATAGATGACCAGCTCCTGCAGCTTTTTGAGCGCAGGATGGATATCTGCCGCGACATTGCACGCTACAAGGTGAAGAACAATCTGCCTGTTTATCAGAGCAACAGGGAGCAGGAGATACTCAACAAAGTCCGTGCATCCTCCTCATCATATCTGGCAGATGCCTCGGTGATACTCTTTTCAAGCATCATGGATATAGGCAAGGTAGTGCAGGGAGAGGAGTTTTCCAAGGGGCATATCTACAAGGGACCAGCTCTTTTTGAGCCGGAGAATGCGCAGGTCATCGCCTGCCAGGGAACCGGCGGGGCATATTCGGAGGCAGCCTGCATAAAGCAGTTCGGTGCGGATAAGTCCATACGCTTTACTACCAACTTTGCGGATGTGGTGCACCTTGTGGAGCAGGGGAGAGCGGATTTCGGCATCCTTCCCCTTGAAAATTCAAATGTGGGCACCATCGAGGAGACCTACAGGCTGCTGGCGGAGACCGAGATGTATATCAACAGTGTTATCCGCGTTGAGATAACTCACTGCCTGGCTGCAAAAAAGAGCACATCCCCCGAAAATATCGTTAAGGTATATTCCAAAAAGGAGGCTCTCGATCAGTGCAGCATGCTGATACGCAACAGGGGACTTGAAAGAGTAGAGTTCGCAAATACTGCCCTTGCGGCTGAAATGGTGGCTGAATCCGCTGATGATACCATCGCTTGTATATGCTCTCTCGAATGTGCACAGAGACTGGGACTTGAAGTCATAGAAGAAAAGGCATCGGACGTGTACCCCAATTTCACAAGATTCATCTGTTTCTCAAAGAATTTCGCAGCCCCCACAGGGGCAGATACTATGAGCGTATCCTTCTCCACTCCCCACACCCCCGGCGGGCTTTACAGGACACTTACAAAATTCGCGGTAAACGGCTTTAACCTTACCAAGATAGTGAGCATGCCCATCGCAGGGCAGGATTTCGATGTCACCTTCTTCCTGGATTTTACTGCATCCTACAGCAACCGCAAGGTGGCAGCCTTCATTGATGATATGAGGGCGGGAATGAAGTATTTCAGGTTCCTGGGCAATTTCAAAGAGATATGACCATAGCCGCCAAACGGCCTTCAAGGAGGATATATGCCTTTTTCACCCCAGATGCTCGATCTTCTCACAGAGAATGTCCTGCGCAATGACAAACAGTGGTACAGGGATAACCGTGACAGATTCAAGGAGCTTGTGGAAACGCCGCTGGCTGAATTTGCCGAAAGAGTGAACAGCTATATAGTCAAGGCGGACCCCACGATAGATAAGGTACACATTTCAAGGATATACAGGGATGCCCGTTTCCTGGGCGGAAAGTCATTCTTTCGCGAAAATATGTGGGTATCCTTCGGAAGGGTAAAGGATCTGTACAAGTCTTTGCCTGCCTTCTATTTTGATATATCGCCGCAGGGAGCGGAATTCGGCAACGGCTTCTATGTGGCTGATACGGCTACCATGGTGCAGCTTCGCAGCATGATAACTGCAGGCAGTCCCAAGTTCAATAAGGCCCTTGCCGCATTTGAAAAGGCAAAAGATTTTGAATTGTACGGCGATCTGTATAAAAAGAGCCGTTTTCCCGACA
>JAFPYQ010000382.1 GCA_017394475.1 Oscillospiraceae bacterium
ATCCCGGCTTCTTTTCGCCTCCTGTTTTTTCCGCAGGTGCAGGTATGCCCGGTTCATCAGTCTGTGCCTGCACCTCTGATACATCAGGCGGCATATCCTGTATCTGCTCTTTCATATCACTGCTGTGATTTTCTTCCATAGATAACACTCCCCCGTTAAAATATATATAGTTCATATTTTATTAAACTATACTCTATTAAGTATAGCATAAAGGAAGGGGGTTGTCAATTACAAATCCCCGCCCGCCGTCCCTTTTTTATTTTTATACGTCTTGTTTACCTTATGGCTGACAGATCTGCTTTTATCATATGTTTTTGCTTGTGCATACCCATTTGATCTGCGCTTTTTGTAGGTCGCCTTACTTATTACCCGTTTCATCGTGCGCGAAAATAAGTGTGGACACCATAAGGGGCGGGGAACAAAATAGTTTTGACAAATCCCCCGAAAAGTGTTATAATGGTAACACCGAAGACCCGCCGATCCCTGAGCGGGACAGTTGATACAGATCACGGGAGTAAAGCTATGAGTGAGAATAATTATACAAAATTCCTTGATATGAAGGTAGGGGACAATGTAAAGCGCCCCGTGCTCATTTCTTCCATAACCGAGAATAAGGACAAAAACGGCAAGCCCTTCCTTAAAATAGGCATAAAGGACGGCTTTTCCGACCAGACGGCCATGATGTTCGATACATCTGCGGATGATCTTGAAAGAAACGGCATCAAAAAGGATATGATCGCGGATGTGACCCTTGCGGTCAATGAGTATATGGGCGGCAAGAGCTTCCGCATCCTGCAGATAACTCCCACAGCGGATACAGGGCTGCGTATGCGGGATTTCATCAGGCTCCCTCCCATAGACTTAGATGAGATGTACGATGAGATAATAGCTCTTATCCAGAGCTCTGCTGATGACTGCGGCGGAAAATATGAGCCCCTTTCCGACCTTGCGGTGCGGGTGCTCACTGATAACAAAAAGCAGTATATGTTCTCCTCGGCGGCGGTGTCCATGCACCATAATATGAGGGGCGGCCTGCTGTATCATTCTTACCGCATGGTAAAGGCAGCGAATGCCCTCTGCGGCGTATATACCGAGCTCGACAGGGAGCTCATGCTCTGCGGTACCGCTTTGCACGATATCGGCAAGATATGGGAGTACAAGACATCGGGTCAGGGCGATGCGGAAGTCACTGCCAGCGGAGTGCTCTTCGGGCATCTCTATCTGGGCGCATCGCTGATACGGGGCTATGCCAACGACCATAAATACGATATGGAAAAGGTGCAGCTCCTGGTGCACATGATACTCTCCCACCACGGCACCCACGAGTTCGGTGCTGTCACCTGCCCCGCCACCGCCGAGGCATTCATGCTCCACTATATCGACAACATAGATGCAAAGCTCTATATGTGCGAGGATCTTTCCAGGACCCTTGCACCGGGCGGGATAACCGACAAAAAGCCCTTCGGCCTTGATAACAGGATATACAGGCCTAAGAATACGGATGCCGAGGAATGACGTGAAAGAGCATTGCTGATCGTCATTCTGTCTCTGTCCCATCCCCCGGATGAACCGTGTTATTGCCCCCGCACATCGTATGCTGTACGGGGGCTTCTCTAAATTTTTAAGAAATAAATAAGGAACAGATAAGACATAGATAAAGACATTATGGGAATTATGCTGTATAATGATAACAGGATAATTCGGATAGACCGAACGATAGCCAAAAGAGAGGAGCATTGATGAACATGATCGAGAATTTGATAATAAGACCGGAGACTCCCGCCGATCATAAAGCCGCAGAGCTTATGACTATGAGGAGCTTCTGGAACAAATACCGACCCGGATGTACCGAGCACTTCCTGATCCGCATTATAAGAGAATCGGAGGACTATCTGCCGGAGATAAGCCGTATAGCGGAGCTCGACGGAAAGATTGTCGGAGCGGTTTACTTTACCAGAGCATGGATCGTAGACGGAGATGTCAGACACGAAATAGCTACTTTCGGACCATTGGCGGTTGAACCTACTATGGAAGGGAATGATATCGGCGGTGCACTGATGCGTGAGACCATAAAGCTGACGAAAGAAGCCGGCATCAAAGCCATCGCGCTTATGGGTGAACCGAACTATTATCCGAGATTTGGATTTAAACGCGGTGCAGAATACGGTATCACGGATGCATGGGGGAATACATTCGATGCATTGATGATTCTTCCGCTTAATGATGACCTTTCAGACATTAAAGGTAAACTGATCGAAAACCCGGATTTTGAAAAACTGGAAGATGAGAAAAGTCTTGAACAGATCAATAAGGAATTTCCTGCTTATCGTAAGGTCAAGGTACAGGAGGGCTTCATGCAGATATTTGAGCAGCATCTGGGCGTAGTGGAAGCCATAGACGGGGACGAATATATGGTCAGGTACTGGGAACTCCTTATCCCTGCAAAGCTTTCCGAAGAACTGGGGTACCCGCCTTCGGTAGGAAGTGATGTGAAATTCATTTGGGATCATAAAGGAGTATCGAAAATAACGCAGGTATTCAGAAATCTTCTCGAAGGGTGATAACGATATTGCGATGACAGATAGGAGTTTACGGAGGCAATATGAAAATAGAATACAGGCAAGCCGTTCCTGCAGATGCAGAGGTGCTGGTAAATATTTACAACGCAGCCTTTTATGACGATCATCTGCGGTATGGCTCGTGCCCGGGATACGGACTTACAAAGGAAATGATGGAAGAGTCACTCAAACATCACTCTAAATATGTCATACTGTGTGATAATGAGCCTGTGGGCTGTGTTTCAAGCAGAATACTTGAAAAGAGATCCTATGAGGTAAGCTGTCTGTGCGTTATCCCGGAGTATCAGGGAAAGGGGATCGGGACTCACGCGATAGGTTTTTTGAAGACAGATCTTCGGGACTGGAACAAACTCACCTTGGTGACACCCATAGACAAAAAGCAGAACGTGAAGTTCTATACCGAAAAATGCGGGTTTCGTATAGCATCGACCGAAAAAGACGGAAATGCAGAACTTGCCCGGTTTCTTATCGAAAGATAATACGAATTGCCGTGCTGACGGAGATGCATCAGCAGCTCACTATGCACAACTTTTAAAGCAGCGCCGTTTTGCGATGTAAAAGCCATCGCGGAAACGGCGTTTAACTCTGCTCTGCATTTCCATATTGAATTCCCTGCAAATATATGCTAAAATAAATGTATCCGGAAAACTCACAAAAAACACCGGAAGGATACACAAAGGATACATCGTTGTATTATCATAGTACACGAAAGAGAGGATAGGCTATGAGCTATACGGCACTGCTTGTTGAGGACGATGCACAGATAAGGGAGATCATATCGGACTATTTCTCCGAAAAGGATGATATCCGCCTGTTTACCGCAGCAGACG
>JAFPYQ010000383.1 GCA_017394475.1 Oscillospiraceae bacterium
GGTAGAGGCTATCATCTCAAAGACCTGTTCGGGATCCTTTGAGTTCATTACAGTATTGATATACTGCTGCGGCATTTTGGGCACCTTTGCGGCATATTCGGAAAACACCGATTTTACTGCTCTGAGCAGCGCCTCCCGCTCCTCGTCGCTTATCTTCACGCGCTTGCCTGCTATACGCCTTACCTGCACCATGGGGTAGTCGCCGTCCACCGATGGCTCTGCCACTATGCGCCCTTTATACATGCCCTCGAGCACTGCCCTTGCAGGCATGCCGGGAGTACGCACGAGCTCCGTAACGTGTGCCACCACGCCTATGCCGTAGACCTTGCTGTCATCCTCGTCGTTCCTGCCTGTCACGAAAATGAGCTTATTGCCCTTGGCAGCGGCATACAAGGCGCTGACAGCATCGCTTTTGAGCACTTCCATGTGCATCACGACATTCGGGAAAAGTGTAGTGCCGTTGAGCACCAGCAGAGGCATAGCAACGCCCCTGGAAGCAGATGACTTCCCGGATCTTTCCTCCTGTACCTCATCGGGCTCGCTTACAGGAGTATCCGCGGAGATAACATCCATGACCACCTTGGTGTCCTCTTTCTTTTCCGCATCGTTTTCTATATCTTTATTTATATCCTTATCAGTATTATCAGTCATATAAAAGTTCCTTTGCTATCATCTTATGAAAGCCCGGGATAATCATCGGGCTTTCCGATATCCTAATTCTATATTATATCACATATTACTGCTTTTGTCAAATGCAGGTCGGTCAGTATGAGCCCGTATGCCCGCAACAGCATCCACTGTTATCCCGGCAGGAGAGTTCAGGCAGATCCCCTTGATATTTTTCACCAACAATCAAAGGAACAGGTCATTTATCAGAAGCCGTGAACCAAAAAATTCCCGCACAGTCCGGATCTTGCCGTTCTGTGCAGGAGCATATCATAAATTTATCCTGTGATGCTGTATGTTCAGATCATCAGTTCTCCACAGTGCAGTGCTATAAGCTTATCCCCCATTATCTCCTTCATGATATCAAAGGCAGGGATGCCTGTGCAATGACCGGTATAAAAGACTGTGTCCATCATAGCAAGCTCTTTGGCGGTGCGGATGATGACATCCTTTTCTTCATCGGTGTATCCGCCGTCTTTTTTTATCATGTGAAAACCGCTTATTACACGATCTGGAGCATTTCCGAACAACTCTCTGTATCTGTCAAGTATATTGAGTATACCATTATGAGCACAACCCGATAACAGCCAGTTTTCTCCGTTCTGTGAAATGACAAGGCACTGCTCATGGTCAAACCCGTCCGGAACCTTTTCTCCGTTTACAAGGCAGGAGAGCTTTTTATTCCCCTGCGGATAGCATCTTCTCCCTGTAATCCCGCTGAAAAGGAACAATTCATCATCAAGCCGTATATCACCGTCGATGAGGCTCACATTGGGCAGTCCAAGGATATCCTCGTCGATGCCGATGTAACGTTCACCGTTATAATGGGGTTCGGCAGCCGTCCTTTGCATTATTATCCGTGCAGTATGGTTCAGTCCGGATATCGGGAGAATGCCGCCGGAATGGTCGTAGTGCCCGTTGCTGAGGATGATAATATCGACAGAAGAAAGGTCAACGCCAAGGACATGGGCATTGTTTACCACTGCATCTGTCTGCCCGGTGTCAAACATCAGCCTGTGCTTCTTTGTTTCGATATATATCGAAAGGCCGTGTTCGGCGATACAGTTTTCGTTCCCTTCGGTGTTTTCTACCAGTGTTATGATCTTCATTCATGTTTACCGCAGCAATGGTCACCGCAATTTCCCTCACCATGACCGTGCCCATGGTGGTCGCAGGTGGGATCGTCATTTCGGACAAGTGAATCTGCAAGGAAAGATGCGACTGCTCCATCCGCATCTCCTGCATTTCCTCCGTAGAGAGTGATGCCTGCTTCCTGCATAGCCATCTGTGCGCCGCCGCCTATCCCGCCGCATATCAGCACATCCACATCAGCGTTCCTTAAAAATCCCGCCAGCGCGCCATGTCCTGCACCGTTAGTGCTTACCACTTGTTCATTTATTACTTTTCCGTCAGCTATATCATAAAGCTTGAATTTCTCTGTTCTTCCGAAGTGCTGGAATATCTGTCCGTTTTCGTAGGTAACTGCTATTCTCATGATCTTGCTTCCTTTCCCGGGTATCTCTTCTGAGATAGTATTATCAAGTATATAATTTCCGCCTGAAATTAGGATGCGTTTTCCTTCTACCAGAGCGACAGCGAGCTTTTTTCGTGCGCTTTCGTATATGGCTGTAACAGTAGTCCTTGCTACATTCATTTCAGCAGCACATTGCTCCTGAGTCTTTGCCTGATGGTCTATCAGCCGTATCGTTTCAAATTCGTCAAGTGACATCACGACTGTATCCTTTGCAAGATCCTGATCCGGGGCAAAGCTCCAGTAATCGGGATAACAACATATACGGCGGGATTTCTGCGGTCTGGGCATTTCGACATCTCCTTTCTGACTTATGTCAATTATAGCAGATATTCTGACATATGTCAAGTATTTTTTCATCAACTGATATCTTCCCGGCATAAATGCCTCTGAGACCATTTTTCGCTGTGCTCAACTGTAAACAAATTGTAACTACAAAATCACCGCCGGATATGATATAATATCCTTACAGGCATCAGAGCAGCCTTATTTATAATGCGTTCATTTCACAGGAGCATAATATGGCACGATACAGCAAAAAAAAGATCGCACAGCTTGCAGAGCAGGCACTGTGCGAACGCTATCCCGAGGCACAGTGTGCCCTTGTATACGATCAGCCTTACCAACTGATGATCGCAGGACGGTTATCTGCACAATGCACGGATGCACGGGTCAATCTTGTCACGCCCGAACTGTTTGGCAGATACCCCGATCTCAAAAGCCTTGCGGATGCCAGAATAACCGATGTAGAGGAGATAATACGCCCCTGCGGACTGTATCACACGAAGGCTGAGAGCATAGTCAATATGTGCCGTATCCTTTATTATGATCTGGATGGAGTCATCCCCGACAGCATCGATGAGCTGATAAAGCTCCCCGGGATAGGCAGGAAGACCGCCAATCTCATTATGGGAGATATCCATAAAAAGCCCGCAGTGGTATGTGATACCCACTGTATACGCATAAGCAACCGCCTCGGCCTCATATCCACCAAAGACCCGGCTGCCGCTGAAAGCGAACTCAGAAAGATACTCCCGCCCGAAAAAAGTTCCGACTTCTGCCACAGGATAGTATACTTCGGCAGAGAGGTCTGCACGGCACGAAAGCCCGACTGTGAGCACTGCATAATAAGGTCATATCTTCTGAAAGCATATCCCGATCATATCTGCAAACTCTGAAATGACCGACAAAAAATGCCCCTTTCCGATGTGAAAGGGGCATAGATCTTATTCCTTAACGCCGCCGAGTGCAACGCCCTCAACGATGAAACGTGAGAATATGAAATAGATGATTACAACGGGAATGATAGACAGCATGATCGCGATATACTTCGCACCCAGGTCATTTATCTTATCGTTTGTATAGATGGTGTTTACCATCATAGGAAGGGTAAGCTGCTTGGGATTTCTTGAAATAAGGATCATAGCCGGTGTATAGAAGTTGTTCCAGTTGCCGACAAAGCAGAATATCGACTGTACAGCGATAGCGGGCTTCATCATCGGGATGCCGATAGTGAAGAATGTTCTGTATTCACCGCATCCGTCAATTCTTGCAGCCTCCACGATCTCGAGAGGGAAGGTGGATTTCATGGACTGTCGCATGAAGAATACGACGCCGGGAGCTGCGATAGCGGGGATTATGAGCGGGAAATATGTATCGGTGAGGCCTATGTTGAGCATGAACTTATAGAAACCAACCGATGTTACCTGCATGGGAACCATCATAACGGCAATTATTATCGTATATGCCAGAGCTCGGAACTTGAAATCATATACTACAAGGCCATAAGCGGTCATTGTGGAGAACAGCACGGTAAGGAGAGTAGCACAGAGGGAGATGAATCCTGAGTTCATATATCCCGTAAATGCGTTATACTGGATCTTGCCTTCCTGAACCCACTGATTGAGCTGTCCGATATTCTTGAATGCGTTAAGACCGGGAATGAGAGAAACGCCGTTTGTAACTATCTCATAGTGGTCTCTTGTGGAATTAACTATAAGTATCCATATAGGGAGCAATGCAAAGATCGTAAGGAAAATCAGTACCGCAGTAACTATACCGGTGCGGACTGCTATCATCTGCGAATTGCTCTTCTGTCCTGCCATATCCATATTACAGCCCTCCCAGTTTCTGCTTCAGAGCAGTTTTCTTCATGTTCTTTGCGTGAGCACTTCTCGGATCTTCCTCTTTGTTAGTTACGAACGCGATGGAGCCCAGTGCTACCGTGATAAAGAACAGTACAACGGACGCAGCTGCGGAATAACCCAGGTTAGGCTGTGTCGTTTTATGGAAGTTGTTATAAATGAATAC
>JAFPYQ010000384.1 GCA_017394475.1 Oscillospiraceae bacterium
CGGATACCACATATATGCCGTTGCTTGCCCGCACCCATATATGCTCCGATCTGTCACAGAACAGATCGAAGTTGTTTGTGTAGGGGAAGTTGGAGACTGTCTTTATCTTGTCCCCCTTCATGTATGCGATGCTGTTGGAGGTGATGAGCCAGTAAGCCTCTCTGCGCCAGTCGTATTTTATGCGCAGTATGACATCACTGGAAAGGTTCATATCCTCCACAGCCCTGCTTATCATGCCGTCCTTCAGGATATACAGTCCGTCGCCGTCACTGCCCAGCAGCAGAGCGCCGTCTGTTCTTTCGCAGATGGTCAGTATCTCCGAATCGCCCAGGCCATCCTTTTCGGTATAGCTTTCGGCTATCTTCATATCCCTGATGATATATACTCCTGCACCTATGGAAACAGCCAGAGAACCATCGGAGAGCTCTGTCAGAGTGCGCACCCTGTCAGACCCCAGCTCCCCATCCTTGTCGAACATGGTTATCTTTCCGCTGGGTTCAAGGCATACCAGCCCGTATTCGGAAAATGTACAGAACCATATCCTGTTCTGACT
Source organism: Oscillospiraceae bacterium (assembly GCA_017394475.1). GTDB lineage: Bacteria > Bacillota > Clostridia > Oscillospirales > Ruminococcaceae > Huintestinicola. The sequence continues at coordinate 554 of JAFPYQ010000384.1, forward strand.
GTCCTTCTTGATGGAACGTATGCGCACATCGGAAAGCATGGAGGATATCATCTCCGAGCGTTTCGCGTAAGTGTTCCTGTCGAGTATCACCAGGCCGCTGTCCGTTCCGATATACAGATCATCCCCCGAAACACAGGTGGTATTGACCACCGCATCAGGAAGCCCCGCATTGTGGTTTATATCGATGAATCTGCTCCTGCACAGCTTCAGAACGCCCTGCCTCGTGGAACAGAACCACAGGTCTCCCTCAATATCCGCCATCATGTGGTCAATGGAATTGTTCATGGGGATGCCGGTCAGTTCCCTGAAAACATTGTCCCTTATAAAGCCTATGCCGTTGTTTGCGCACACCCACATATCACCGTTGGCACAGGATATATGGTTTATGCCGTTGAGCTCCTCTGTATCTATAGTGGTGACATTGGTAAGGCCATTCTTGATGTCGGCTCTTACGATCTCATTCCCCACGGTGCCAAGATACACATATCCCGCAACTTCCTCGTCCGGATAGATGCAGCTTATGCGCTTGCCCAGGTGATCCTTGTCATAGGACGCTTTTACCTTCAGATCCTCCAGCATAAACAAAGCGCCGTCATAGGTCATGCCGTACACTATCCCGCCCCATTCGCGCAGCTCCTTGATATAGAGCCCGTTTACAGCAGGATCGTCTATGATGTGCATGGTATCCGTATCATCTATATATGCCATGCCCGACATGGTGCCGACTATGATATTTCCCTTGTTGTCCTCCGCAAGGGAGCGCACGGAAAGGGAGGAAAGCCCGCAGTCCTTGCCGTATGAGGTAAAAGTGCCTTCATTGTAAAGGAAAACGCCGCTGTCATTGGTGCCGATCCACAGCCTGCCCTTTGAATCCGCCAGCAGGCTCACAACAGCCGATATGCCCGTATCCGTGCCGAAGCGGTAGAAATCCCTGCCGTCATAGCGGATAAGGCCGCAGTATGAGCCTACATAGATGATACCATCGGTCATCTGGACGGTCACATTGGCTTCCGATGTGGGGAGCCCGTTGGAACTGTCATAGAGAGTCGTCATGACCCCCTGGGAAAGATCGGCCATCTCTATCCCCAGTTCGCTGCTGAATACCGATACGGACACATTGTCTGCTGTTTCCGTATCATTCGTGACGGTGGTGTCCGTTATATCCTCATCCTCGGATGGATGAGTTCCGGGAGCGGCAGTAGTCACCCTCGGAACGGTCGTTTCCTCCGTGACCGTCTGAACGGGGTCTGCTGTGTTCTCCGCAGTTGTCACCCCGGGAGGTATATCCTCTGCTGCTGCAGCATTGACGGTCTCCGCAGTCACCGCAGCAGTCGGCTCAGGGCTCTCTTCCCGGGTGACAGTTGTCCCGGAGATCGCCGCCTGTGATGCCTCAGTTACGGCAGGCGGAGCTGCAGCAGAGCCTGACAGCACGAATACCATCGCAAATGTCAGGATCAATGCTATATATCTGTTCATAGGCAAGCCTTTCAAAAGCTGTGCTTCGAGTTTCCTTAAAGGACACGGCGCTATCTGCTGCCGTTGAGCCCGTATTTCTTGATTATAGCTGCATAGTCCTTGTATGCATAGTTGAGATCCACATCTTCCGTTATGCCGGGCATAGTGCCGCAGTCGGAATACTGCCAGATACCGTACTGGTAGCTGTAGCTTTCGGAGAGCTTGGACTGGTCGCCCCAGCAGGCAACCCAGATATCGTAATCCGCCAGCTCATCCATGTATACATTTGCTTCGAAGAAGTTGGCATAGCTGTATATCATAGCATAATAGCCCGCTTTTTCAAATGCATTCATGAACACTCTTACTATCGCCGTCACCTCGTCACGGCTCATATTGTGATATATCTTGTCCTCCTCGATGTCAAGAACGATGGGGTATGTGGGATCATACTCGGAGATAACGTTCAGGAAGAACGCCGCTTCCTTCTTTGCCTCGGAAACGCTGGTGGCATAGGTGTAGTGGTAGAATCCATAGGGTATCTTGTACTTTTCACAGCCCTTTACATTCTGATCCACCCTGATATCCACATCCTCATAGCCGAAGGATGCACGTATCATGGCAAACTGCACGCCCTGCGCCTTAACAGTTTTCCAGTCAACATCGCCGTTGTGCCTTGAAACATCTATGCCCTTTATAACATTGTCATAGACTGTGACGAATATGCTGTCGGACTTGCCGTTGTCGGTATACACGGTGATTATGGCATTTCCCGTGCCCACGCCGTATATCTTGCCCTTTGACACCTCAGCCACAGTGGGGTCGCTCGATTCCATCCTGTACTTATACTTTGCCCCCGTGGGATATACCTTTATGGCAGGCTTTGTGGATTCACCCACCTTGACGCTGGCAGAGCCGTCTACAAAGCGTATCCTTGAAGGTACCACATTGCCCTCGTCATCGTATTCTATGAGGATGGAGTTCTCTATGTCCTCATCGATGCGGTCGCCGTCAACAGCATCTGTGACATAGACCAGCAGCACC
>JAFPYQ010000385.1 GCA_017394475.1 Oscillospiraceae bacterium
GCTCAGGCTGCTATAGCTGACGAAAAGTGATCATAAATACTTCGGTCAGAAGCATAAAATAACAATCAGCCCTCACAGTTTCGGCTGTGAGGACTTTTCTTCATATTTTGCCAACGATTTTCAGCATTTATAATATACGGACTTGTTCTTTACCGATAACAAGCGCACCCCCACAGCTTTCTGCCGTGGGGGTGCGTATCATTTACATATTTACGAAAGTACCTTGCCGTTCTCTCCGAGGGGTATCTGATGGTCGAGGCCGACGAATTTGCCGTTCTGCTGCCACAGTACCTGCTTTACGAACTTGTACTTCTCCTCATCCCATGTGATGAAGTCATCCTTTACCATGCCGCCGGTATCTCCGGAGTTGGCATTGAAGCACCAGAAGGTGTGATGAAGCTGCTTTTCCTTTATGAGCTTTCCCAGGTACTTCATCCATGTGAGGTTGGGCTCGGTCATGAAGCCGCCCCATTCACCGATAAGTATGGGGGCTGTGCCGCTGTCGTAGATATACAGCCAGTTGTCGTTCCATGCGTCCTTTTTCAGCGAATTGTAGGTGTAATCGCCCTTGAACCATTCCTGCTGATATACGGAGGGACCGTAGTCATGGGGAGAATATACCAGCTTGTTGCGGTATTTTCCCAGATCAACCGGATAGTCCTTGACACCGCGGAGGTTGGCACCCCACCATGTGCTGTAATAGTCCTTGGGATCGGTGGAAGAATAGCCCTTCTTGGGATCGATGGGGTATATCTCTATGCCCTCCACCAGTACCAGTACATTGGGGTTCTTGGAAAGCACCGCATTGGCAGCCTTTTCAGCCTCGTAGCGCCAGTTGTCGGGATCATAGCTGTTGTCCCACTTTGCGCGTGGCTTTTCGTTGGCCTTGCCGTGGGGCTCGTTCTTGAGATCGTAGGCGATTATGGTATCGTCCTTCTTGTAGCGGTTTGCCATCCATGAGAGGGCTTTGAGATAATCCTTCTCGGTCACATCCCCCTCATACCACATGGGCTTCATGTGCCCGGAGGCATCTGTCTTGGCGGAATGGATGTCTATGATTATCTTCAGACCGTTGGCACGACACTGACCTACCACATAATCCCATATCTCAAGACTGTTCTTATCCTCAAGATAGGAATTATAGGCGTGGTTGTAATTTGCCGTGGGGTACTGCCCTGCTGCCCACTGATTTATAAGCTCGGCAGAGAAGGGAACTCGAAGGCAGTTGAAGCCGTGATCTGCGATGGCTGCAAGGGATGAGTTCAGATCGCACGCCCAGAGGCCGTCAAAGGTGTTGGTGCCTGTGTTGTAGCCGAACCAGTTTATGCCGGTGAGCCAGACCTTGCGCCCCTGTGCATCCACGATGTCTGTGCCGTTGCAGTAGAGCCAGTCATCGGTGGTAGGGGGAGGGACATCCTTTGCGGGAGTCGTTACCGCCTGGGCATTGCCGCCGTTATTATTGTTATTATTGTTATTATTCCATGATACGGTGCTCGCACCGAAAACGGCCGTCACCGATGCAGCACCCAGATCGGGAGAACCGGGATCCTTCACTATGATGCCGAAAGATGCCTCGCCACCCGGAGCGATATCCTGGTTATAGTCCACGGGAGTGGCTGTGATGACACCCTTGGAGATGGATACATTGCTGCTCCAGTTCTGGTCTATGGCGGCACTGCCGCCGAAGGGGATGGTAGCCGTCCAGGAATTGATGTTCTCCTTGCCTGTATTGGTTATCTTCACATCCACCTGGATGAAATCGCTCTTGCCGTCATTCCAGCCGCCCGCCTTGGAAACGCTTATCTTGACGCCGTCCGAGCTTGCTTTTTTCTTCGATTTTGACTTTCCGTCCTTTTCGGAGGATGAGTCGGGGGCTATGAGGGTCTGCATGGGCTCGGTGGCTTCTGTGGTGGTATAGGACTCGGTAGTGGTCTGAACATACTCAGTGGTGGTCTGTGTGCTGCGCCCCGCAGGAGCCGCAGTCACAACAGATGGGCTGTCGCCTGTATCCCCGTCATCTGCGGACGGTGCGATAGTCACCACATTGTGGGAAACGGATGTGCTCACTCCCCCGTCACCAAAGGCATCCTTATCATCAAAGGTATCGGGAGCAGTGGTGTCGGTGCTCTCTGCTGCAGTGGTCACAGCCACAGTATCACTGTTCTGCGGCACATCGGGCAGCTCCACCTTTGCCTGCCCGCAGGATGCGAGCATCATCATAGCAGCTAAAACAGCCAGTATTTTTTCTTTTTTCATTTTCATCACCCTCCGGGCAGCTGTGCCGCCGCATACGCGGTCGAAAATGCGATCTGAAGATTGAATCCGCCTGTAAAGGCATCAACATCTATTACCTCACCTGCGAAATACAGCCCATCGCAGAGCTTTGAGCGGCAGGTCTTAGGGTCTATCTCCTTAGTATCCACCCCGCCCGATGTGATTATAGCCTCGGTGACGGGACGCGTGCCCTTTACATCCAGCTCCAGGTTTTTAAGGAGCTTTACCAGTGCAGCGCGTTCTTTGTGGGTTATCTGATTTGCCTTCTTTTCCGCAGGGATGCCCGACAGCCTTACTATCACGGGTATCATAGAGCGGGGAAGGAGCTTGTCGAGAGAATTTGCCAGGTCACGGTTGGAAAATTCCGCTAAGTCCCTCTGTATACGGGAATCAAGAGTTTTTTCATCAAGGGCGGGCTTAAGGTCGATAACCAGCTTATGGGGATCATCGTTCCTGATATATCCCGATGCAGTCAGCACCAGCGGACCCGATACCCCGAAATGGGTGAAGAGCATCTCGCCCTGTTCGCTGTACAGCTTTTTAGTCCCCTGATAAAGAGTCAGCCGCACGTTCCTGAGAGAGAGCCCCATGAGCTCGCTGCAGTACTTCTGCCGTATCTCCAGCGGCACAAGGGATGGACGAATGGGCGTTATGGTATGCCCTGCCTGTTTTGCGAGCTGATACCCGTCCCCGGTGGAGCCTGTGGCAGGGTAGCTTTTCCCGCCTGTGGCTATTATCACCTTATCCGCAGGGAATTCTCTGTCCCCGCAGCGCACGCCTTTGCACCGGATGTTGCTCCCGCTTTTTTCAAGGATGAGCTCCGTCACCCTCTCGTGGATGACCTTTACCGAGTATTCTTTCAGCTTTCTTTCAAGGGCATTCACGATATCCGCCGCCTTGCCGCTTTCCGGGAATACCCTGTTGCCTCTTTCCGTCACAAGGGGGACTCCGCATTCGTATTCAAAGAAGCTCATCACATCATCCTTGGAATACGCCGAGTAGGACGAATACATAAACCGCGGATTTGTGGGGATGTTGTTGAAAAACTCCTCTTTTGTGCAGTCATTGGTGAGATTGCAGCGCCCCTTGCCGGTAATGCCCAGCTTTCTTCCAAGGCGCTCGTTGCGCTCGAAAACAGTTACCGATGCACCACCCGCAGCGGACATTATCCCCGCGAACATCCCTGCGGCACCGCCGCCGATTACAATTACTTTCATAGACCTTTTCCGTTCGGTATCTTCCGTTCACACAGGCGCATTGACCGATCATCTGTCGGTAAAGACATATCTATTATTGATTATACTACCAAAGCCATGATTTGTCAATCATATTCACGCCTTTATGCAAAAAACCCGATACTGTTGAAGTATCGGGGATCTGGTGCGAGAGATGGGACTTGAACCCACACGCCAATGACACACGCACCTCAAACGTGCCTGTCTGCCTATTCCAGCACTCTCGCATATTAAGAACGCAGGGCTTATCTCCATGCGACTTATTAAGTTTACCATATTACAGGATAAAAGTCAATGACTAATTTTATTAACGTAATACAGACTATAATTGAATATAGTTCACATTCGTAATATTTTCTGATTTATCAAAAGATCAGGCTTTTCGGCCGAGGTGGATAATAGCGGGTAAATAAGTTGCCGGGGCGCAGTTTTTACATCCCGGGCGCAATTAGCAGCGAGACAACCGCGGGCACCGCCCGTTTGACTTTTTCATCAGGATAGTGTATAATAGAGTAAATCAACGCATGAAGAATGAAATGATATGAAACGTAAAAAGAAAAGAACATCATCCGTCAATATCCGCGAAGTGCTGTCAAAGGTGTGGAAGAACGCACCCATCATCATCACCTGTACGATACTTGCAGCAGGGCTGTGCCTTGTGGCGCTGATGCAGTCCGGTGTCATAGGTGAAAAGGATATAGAGAATGTGTCTCTGCTGTTTGAAGGGCAGAAGATCACCGACGATTACAAGCCCGATGACAGCGACGACCTGTGCGTCAGCTTCATAGATGTGGGTCAGGGCGACTGCATACTCATCGAGAGCGAGAAAACAGTCCTCATAGACTGCGGGGAGAACGACTGCTATAATAAGGTATCCTCATTCCTGAAAAGCCGCGGGGTGGAAAAGATAGATATACTCATCGCCACCCATCAGCATACCGACCACATGGGCTGTATGGCCAAGATCGTGGACGATCATGAGATAGGCCGCATAGTCATGCCGAAGCCCCCTGCAGGCCTTGTGCCTCCCACCCGTGCCTATGAGGCGCTGCTTTATTCGGTAAATGATAAGGGGCTGCGCTTTACTGCCGCCCAGACGGGTTATATATACAAACTGGGCTCTGCCGATGATGCCCCGAAGCTCACGGTCCTGGCTCCCCTTCCCGATGATGATTTTGACGATCTCAATGATTATTCCGTGGTCTGCCGCCTGGATTACCGCAAGCGATCCTTCCTGTTCACCGGAGACCTGACGGAAAAAGGCGAAAAGGCACTGCTCGGACGAAACGCCGATATCAAAGCGGATGTGCTCAAAGTGGGGCATCACGGTTCGGCACATTCATCCTCCCGTGAGTTCCTCGCAAAGGTACGCCCCGGTATAGCCGTCATAAGCGTGGGGGAGCAAAACGACTACGGTCACCCCGCAGAGGAGGCCGTAAAGCGGCTGGAGCGCTATGCCAAGGTCATCACCACCGCCGGGAACGGCAATATAAGCATCTACACCGACGGGCGTAAGATGACTGTCGCTGTGCAGAAGTCATGACACAGCCCGGGCAGGAATATGACAGTAAAATCATCCCGATAAATAACAAGGAGAACAGCATGGATCAGCAGAAGATAGGCAGCTTCTTAAAGGAACTGCGCAAGGAGAAAAGCCTGACGCAGGAGCAGCTTGCAGAAAAGCTGTATGTTTCAAGGCGCACCGTGTCCCGCTGGGAAACAGGCAATAACCTTCCCGACCTGCCCGTACTTATAGAGATAGCAGACCTGAATGAAGTCGATCTTCGGGAGCTGCTGGAGGGCGAACGCAGGGCACCTGCCGAGGAAGGGACAGAGAGCCCCGAAAACAGCACCGCGGAGACCGCCGTGCTCATCGCCGAAAAAGCCGAGGAAGAAAAGGCGAATATCAGGCGCCGCTTTCACTATATCTTCATCGCAGGGGGCATATCCTTCGCACTGTACCTCATATCCACATTCCTGGCACCGGAGAACACAGGCCACCTGTTCGACTTCCTTCAGGGGGCAAGTCTGGGCATCTCATTCGGAGCGGTACTGCTGGGGATCCTCATCACAGGCAAAAATACAGATGCCCAACTGTCGAAACTTCGTGAATTCCGGGCAAGGCTCACCGGCAGAAAGAGCCCCCCGCAGGCGGATGACATTTAATATCTGTTCATATTTACGCTCTGTGACATACCTGCCCCCCACGGGACAAGTATGTCATATCCTTTATCTGAGCCGTTTTGCCCGTTATGTGTCCTTTACTTTTCCTCCTCACGGGTGTACAATAGTTTACAGACAAGGGGAAACAACGTGATCGATGCTGCATCCCCGCAACAAACCGAACACGCCCGAAAAGGAGAATGGCTATGAAAAAGGAACTCATCTTCAATATCATCAGGATCATCGTTGCTGTGGGAGCAGTAGTATTCATCATACTGGATTTTCTTCCCCGGAACAGCGGCACCACACACTGGCTGAACCTCTCACAGCTTTGCATCATCATCGCTTCCCTGCTCAATATCAGGTATTGGAAGAAGAAAAAGGATGATGATAAGTAGACCATGAACAAACCCATATACCCGAAAATGATGTTAAGATCACTTTCGGGTATATTTTTGTAAAAGTTCACAATTTATTTACCCCCCCGATTTTTGTTCATATTTTTATGATATAATAACTCATATTTGTATTTATTCCATTTATTATTTGGAGGCGCTTATGAAAAAGTTCATTTCAATCGTTTTCGCGGCAATGCTCACGCTTTTCTGTGTTGCTGTACCTGTCAAAGCTGACAGCATTTTTGATACTGCCAAAAGCATAGAGGCAGGAAAGAAATATTCCAACAAGATAAATGACACTACAAAAAGCCACAATTACAAAATACAGGTTGACGGAAAAGGAACGATGTCGATCACTATTACTTCGGATTTAAATTATTTAGATTTTGAAGTTTTCGATTCTGACGGCACAAAGCTAAGCCCTGATAAGAAAGATATAAAAACAGGCAGTGTAAGCTTTGATAACATAACGTACTACACCAATAATACTACGGGTACTTTTAAGGGAACTATCTCATTTTCTGTAAAGAAAGGAACCTACTATATCCACTTTGGTCGTCCGTCATATTTATATCCCAACGGGAAATTCAGCTTTTCTGTAAAGACCCCCGATGGCAAAGGGAAAGAAACTGTTTCCGCTCCCAAATCTTCGATCCGTGTCTACATGGAAAAGGGCAATAAGATTGACCTTAGTGCGGTTGCAAGCGGAAAAGATGTAACAGCCAAATGGAGCAGCAGTAATGAAAAGGTAGCAAAAGTAAATTCTAAAGGCACTATAACAGCTGTATCAAAAGGAACCTGCACAATAACATGGAAAAGCAGCTCTGCAACATTTAC
>JAFPYQ010000386.1 GCA_017394475.1 Oscillospiraceae bacterium
ATGATATTTGTAGATTATGTAGGGTCAAACCTGTGTGTTCGCCCGCAAATCATGCAAAAAATGGCAAACGGGCGCACACATAGTTGCGCCCTACAAAATAACGCGCCTGTTATTTCAAAAATTGATTTCCGTGAAGCACATGGAATACATATTGACATATCGGAGGATATATGCTATAATAGCTAATTATATTAGCCAAAAGTGTGAAAGGAGTAGCTTTATGAAAGCCGGGCTGAATAAAGAGAAGATAATTGAAAAAGCGGCTGAGCTCGCGGAGAAAAACGGTCTTTCCGGTGTGTCCATGAAAGCTCTTGCTGATGAATTGGGGATAAAGCCGCCCTCGCTGTATAAACATTTCGGCGGAGGGCTGGAAGAACTTAACAAGGAACTCATGCTCTACGGCTGGAGGCTGCTTGATGGTGAGATAACAAAAGCCGTCATCGGAAAAGCAAAGGACGATGCTTTTATAGCTCTTTGCCATGCCTACCGCGGATTTGTCATGTCTCATAAAGGGCTTTATGAAGCTATGCAGTGGTACGATATGTATCAGTCGGAGGAGCACATGCAGGCTTCTGGGGATGCGGTAGAGATAATGTACCGTGCGCTCGGCTCGTATGATATGACAGAGGAGCAGAAGGTTCATACAGTGCGTCTTGTGAGGTCTTTCCTGCAAGGCTTTTCAACGATAGAGGTGCATATCGGGAACGCCCGCCGCGTACCGCTTGACGACTCCTTTGACTTCGCGCTGAATACTATACTGGGCGGGATAGCCGGTATGCAGAAAGACCGATAGGGAAAGGAGCGCACTATGGGAAAAGAAACTCTTGTACCGGACGAAATGCCCGAAAAGGCGCACAAAAGCATACATAACGTGACATTCGTGTTTGTGACGCTGATAGTCGGAGTTGCCTTGTTTTTTATCAGTCAGGCGGTATTCTATGTATTTGTTGTTGACGACGAGGAAAGAGCAGAGATGTTCTCAGGCGGCGGAAGCGACTCGTCAGTTACGCTCGATAAATACCTGGGTCACGATTACTGCAGCACTTTTTATGTATGGCTCACGGTCGGGAACAATTACGGAACTGTCGAAAACTTTGAAGCGGCAGGGAACGTGAACCGCGCCGTGGGAGGTGTCGTTGACAACACTATCGTGACCGCCGCGCCGATACTTTTTTTCATTTGTATGTTTATTGCTTTCCGCAAAGCCGACAAAAAGCGCTTTTTCGGTCAGAGCGGCTGGCAGCTCATAATGACGGCGGGGATAGCTTTGCTGATAAAAAACATCTGGACGATCATAAAGCAGATATATATCTTAAACGCCGAGCAGCCGTATGTAACGGGAATATTCGAGAACCGCAGGTACTATTTTCAGATATACCACTATCTCGGCATACCTGCGCTCGTGATCATGACGGCGCTCATCACAGGGCAGCATTCGCTGAACATTCAGAAAAGATCTGCTGACGGGAACACGAAGGCGCTGATAGCGCTTGCAGCCGTTATGGGTATCGTTTCTGCGGGGTTCATGCTGCTGCGTTTAGTCACAAGGATATACGAGATAGTATGCAGCAAAACGCACGATGCGATGCTCCCCTTTTACAGCGATCTTCTTACCTTCCCCCGCGAGCTTGCGGAGTCTCCGGAGGTATACAGGGGACTGCTGATATTCAGGCTACTCAAAGATCTGCCCGTGTTCATATCCTCTACCGTGACGGTGATACTGCTGATAAAGATAATGCTCTCATCTGCAAGGAACGAGATAAACACGCAGGAGAATATGAAGCGGTTCAATATCTGTATGGCGGTACTTTTCATTTCCTCGTTGATATACAATATCCTCGGACTGCATGAGGTAAATGTGCTCAATCACCATTTCAGCGGGATATACGGCTCGGTGATATATACGATAGGCTTGCGTGCTCTGTGCGACCCCACGCTGTACGCAGTGATACTCTGGTTCGTCAAGACCTTTGTAAGCATAGCGGGGAATCGTTTGTAAGCATAGCGGGGAATCGTTATATTAAACAACAGTAAAGTATGATTAGAAAAGCTGCGATCAATCTCATCAAAAACTTCAAAAATCGCAACAACTCTAAAACTCCTATCTCAAATATCATGTTTGAGTGCATTATGGATCCACAGATGATTATGAGGGTGATTCGTGAAAATTGATTTCCGTGTTTGCCGACCTTGACAAGTTGAGGGTTTTGTAGTATAATCTATATGGGATGATCCCCTTGAAGGGGATACCGAATAAGGAAAAGATCGGGTGAATAGAATGTTACCGGATATTGAGATAGCAAAAAACGCAAAGATGAAGAAGATCACCGAGATCGCCGCATCACTGGGCATAGATGCGGAGGAGCTCGAACCCTACGGACACTATAAGGCCAAGCTCCCCGATGAGCTTTTTGAGCGCGTCAAAGACAGACCCGACGGCAAACTGATATTAGTCACAGCCATAAATCCTACACCCGCAGGGGAGGGAAAGACTACCGTCTCTGTGGGACTTACGGAAGCCATGGGCAAGATAGGCAAAAAGGCAGTGCTCGCACTCCGTGAGCCCTCGCTGGGTCCTGTGTTCGGCATAAAGGGCGGCGCTGCAGGCGGCGGATATGCCCAGGTAGTGCCGATGGAGGATATAAACCTGCACTTTACGGGGGATATGCACGCCATAACAGCGGCAAATAACCTGATGTGCGCCCTTATAGACAATCATATGCAGCAGGGCAATGCCCTTAAGATAGACCAGAGGCGCATCATGGCAGACCGCTGTCTTGATATGAACGACAGAGCACTGCGCAATGTGGTGATAGGCCTCGGCGGAAAGGTCAACGGCGTTCCCCGTGAGGATAATTTCCGCATAACCGTTGCTACGGAGATAATGGCGATACTCTGCCTTTCGGAGGATATAGCAGACCTGAAGAGAAGGCTGGGGAATATACTCATCGCATACAATACCGACGGCGAACCGCTGTTCGTCCGTGACCTGGGAGCACAGGGCGCAATGACAGCGCTGCTGCGTGATGCCATAAAGCCCAATCTGGTGCAGACACTTGAAAATAACCCCGTTCTGATGCACGGCGGACCCTTTGCAAATATAGCACACGGCTGCAATTCCATCCGTGCCACCCGACTTGCCCTCAAACTGGGTGATTACTGCATAACCGAAGCAGGCTTCGGCGCAGATCTGGGAGCGGAGAAATTCTGCGATATAAAGTGCCGTTTCGGCGGTTTCAAGCCCGATTGTGCAGTTATAGTGGCGACCATAAGAGCGCTCAAATATAACGGCGGCGTTGCAAAGGATGCCCTTAAAACTGAGAATACCGCAGCACTCACAGCGGGACTTGTGAACCTGAAAACACATATTGAGAATATGAGGCAGTTCGGCCTGCCCGTTGTGATAGCCATAAACCGCTTTGATACCGATACCCCTGCGGAGATAGAGGTAATAGAAAACTTCTGTGCGGAAATGGGCTGTGAAGTGTCCCTCACGGAGGTGTTTGCAAAGGGCGGTGAAGGCGGCACAGACCTTGCCCGCAAGGTCGTGGAGACCATAGAGAAAAAGGGCAGCGAGTTCCATGTGCTGTATGATACAGAGCTCCCCATAAAGGAAAAGATGGAGATCATCGCGAAGAAGATATACCGCTCGGGAAGTGTGAAATTCACCTCACAGGCAGAGAAGGCCATAGCTCAGATAGAAAAGCTGGGCTTCGGGAATACCCCCGTATGCGTGGCAAAGACACAGTATTCCCTCTCCGATGACCCCGCTAAGCTGGGCTGCCCGGCAGGTCACGAGCTCACCGTCCGCGATGTGCGGCTCTCAGCAGGTGCGGGCTTTGTGGTGGCCTATACAGGCGACATCATGATAATGCCCGGACTTCCCTCACACCCTGCGGCTATGAACATCGACTGCGATGAAAAGGGAAATATAACAGGCCTGTTCTGATAGAACACCGCAGCATCAAAGTGCGTTATGCCCCGATGCTGCGGCTTTCTTTATGCCTCTGATACAATGAAAAAATGCCGCCTCCCGTCATATCCGGAGAGCGGCATTTCTTCCCGATGTTCTATCTGTTCCTCGAATAGTATTTTTCACGGTAGACTTTTGGTGTCATGCCTGTGATCTCCTTGAACACGGCAATAAACACGCTCTGGGTGGAAAAACCCAGAGAGGTCGAGATCACAAGACAGGAAAGACCGGAGTATCGGAGCAGATTCTGAGCCGTGTCTACCCGTGCCTCCTTCACAAAGCGTTTCAGCGGTATGCCGATTTCCTGACGAAACAGCCGCGACAGATAGGCGGGATCCAGCCCTGCCTCCTTTGCAAGTGCCTTTACGGACAGATCGGCACCTAAGTTCTCATAGATATAGTCAATGCACTTGCGGATATGGAGCGATATGACCGCTTCTTTGCGTATCTCCTGCATCCGCTCGGTGAAGTCAAGGCACATATCTTCATAGAGCATGCGTACACTGTCTACAGTTCTGCATATATCAGCTTTGAGGATATAGAGATCGGACAGCGTGCAGGCTTCTGTCTGCCCCATGCCCTTGTCCATGCAGGCGGATGCCATCGTTGATGCGCACAGGATAAAGTGATATACAGCGTTTCTCAGTTTGTTTTTTGACATTATCCTGTTATCGGCTGCAAAAGTGGACTCGCCCCGATTGAGCAGCTTCTCAATGGCTTCCATGTCTCCGGTGCATATCAAAGAGAGCACGGCAGGATCCATAGTATGCTCCGCACACCTGATATCATCCGTTTTCCGACGAAAAAGCATCGCATTGAGCTCATTCCTGATCTTCATACAAACCGCCTGCCTTTTTCTTGTTTGTCCTGTCCCATCTGATTATATCACTTTTCAGTTATAAATTCAAGTTTTCAGATATAAAAGATAAACGGGATATGATATATTTATTGGCGGAGGTGATGGGGATGGATAATACAAATGACCTGACAGACGGCAAAGTATCTGGAAAGCTGCTGGGCTTCTTCTTCCCGATGCTGCTTACCAATCTTCTGCAGCAGATATACTCGGTGGCTGATACGGCTGTCGTGGGGCGGGGGCTGGGCGATAATGCCCTCGGTGCAGTCGGCAACCTCTCATCCCTTTCGCTGCTGATAACAGGCTTCTCAATGGGTGTCACCGGCGGGTTTTCGGTAATCATCGCACAGAACTTCGGCTCAGGGGATATGATTGCTGTCCGCAGGTCTGTTGCAGTATCTGTGAAACTGTCAGCGATTATGACCGTGATACTTACGACCGCCGGCTGTCTGCTGCTTAAGACCATACTGCTTCTGATGCGGACAGATGATATCATACTGAAAGACAGCCTCATATACGGATATATCATCTTCGGGGGACTGGCTGCAACGATAGCATATAATCTGCTGTCGGGCATTCTCCGTTCGGTGGGGGACAGTAAAACGCCGTTTGTTGCTATTATGATCTCCTCGGCGGTCAATATCGCCGCGGACTGTATCCTGATATTTCTTTTTCATACAGGTGTTGAAGGGGCAGCGGCGGCTACCGTTGCTTCACAAGGCATATCGGCATTTATCTGCTATCTGAAAGTAAAACAGATACCCGCCCTGAATATCGGTAAAGATGACCTTGAACGGGATATGGCAATGTCTTTGCTGCTGCTTAAATATGGCATACCTATGGCTTGTATGAACTCGGTCACTGCGGTGGGGTGTATGGTCGTTCAGGGGTATATCAATAACTGCGGTGTGACCTATACCTCGGCATATTCGGTGTGCAGCAAGTACCTGAACCTGTTCATGCTGCCGTCTCTTACGGCAGGGTTTGCTCTCTCATCCTTTGTCAGCCAGAATTTCGGTGCGGGCAGGACAGAGCGTATAAGGCAGGGCGTTCGTGTCAGTCTTGGTATCGCGCTGGTCTCTTACCTGTGTTCAGGCTCTGCTATGGTACTTCTTTCAGAACAGCTTGCCGATATTATGCTGGATGGCGGCGAAACGATCACTCTTTGCACCGAATATCTCAGAATATGCGGTGCGGGGCTGATACTGCTGAATATATTGTTCATCTACCGTAATGCTGCGCAGGGCATGGGCTATCCGTTTATCCCTATGGTATCCGGCATAGCGGAAATGGCACTGAGAATACCTGTGATAGTATTTCTGCTCCCGCATATCGGGTTCTGTGCAACTGCGTATGCGGAGATCGCCGCATGGATAGGAGCGCTGACTTTGAATGCGGCAGCATACAAAATACACTTTGACAAGGCAAAAGATATGAAATAAAATAGACGCTCCTGCACCTTTTCGGAATATTACGGGAAGGTGCTGTCATTTTTCCCCCACACACCGGGAAGGTCTTTCCTCTGTTATGACTTTAGTCATATATGTTTATGACTATGTTCACTTTACATGGGCAGTATGATGCTGTATACTGTAAATATGGACTTATAGGGGAGGGATATTGATGGGTACGCTCAACAGAAAGACAGGTATGTGCGCTTCTGCTGTCAATGCCTTTACGGTGTTGTGCTTTGCGCTCTTTATGATGGCCGGCTTTACTTTCGGCAGCTATTTCGTCTGCATATTCCTGTCGCTGAGCTTTGTCTGCATGACAGCATCATTTGAGTGTGAATGTGCGGATGACAGGAAGGCAGCGGGGAAAACAGGACTGGTGCTGTCGGGGATATATTCCACGCTTATCATGATAGTGTACTTCACACAGTGTACAACAGTGTTGAATGAAAGCCTCGGAGGCGATGCACAGCGTATCCTCGATTTCAGGTATATGGGGCTCATATTCAATATGGACCTGCTGGGCTATGGCATAATGGCGCTTTCCACATTCTTTACGGGGCTGACGGTGAATGTGCGGAACAAGAAAGACAAGGCATTGAAAACACTGCTCCTTCTGCATGGCCTGTTCTTCCCCGGGTGCTTCCTCATGCCCATGACGGGTATGTTCACAGGCAGCGTTTCGGCATCGGCGGGCGGAACATCGGCGGGCGGAGTTATCGCTCTCGAATTCTGGTGTCTGTTTTTCCTGCCCATAGGTATACTTTCGTTTCTGCATTTCAAAGACCGGGACAGTTCAAAGCAGGGGTGAGACTTGATATGAAAAAACTCAGAAAAGCTGCAGCAGCAGGGATCACCGCAGAGATACTGTATTTTCTTTCAGTGGCGGCTTTCCTTGTGTTTCATAGCGGATGGGCGCTGACTCTGTGGGAACTCATGACTGTTATCGGGGCGATAGCCATACTAATTGTGATGACTGTCATTGCAGATAGCAGCGGCATAAAGAGCATTTATCGCACTTTCATGCTCATATCCCTTTCGGGAACAATGTTCTTTACATCAGCCGCACATTTCACAAGTATCGGAGTTACAAGGCCGCTGGAAGCGCAGGGCGTGAATATTCCCGACTTTGTGAAGATAGGACAGTTCCCGGGCTATGAGATGACCATTGACTATATCGCATGGGGCTTGTTCATGGGGTGTGCGTTCCTGTGCGTGTCTCTCGGTATATCGGAAAAGGTGATGAAATATCTGTCGGGGATATGCTGTGTACTTTGTCTGTCGGGATTCATCGGAAGTTTTTTCTCGGAGTCGTTGTGGTACATTGCGCC
>JAFPYQ010000387.1 GCA_017394475.1 Oscillospiraceae bacterium
CCGACAGCGCCAGGGATGTGGTGATATGCACCGTGATCGTGCGCCTGAACTGGCACAGCGCCCTTTCGTTATGGGTGATCCTCTGGCATATCTTCATCACCTTGGGACCCTTTTCACCCGATATATTCGCACACTGCACCGCCATGACCGGGAACAGCATCTCCGGGGAGGCAAGGCCTGCCAGCACGCAGTAGAGCGTGATGCACTTTGATGCGGTACACATCAGATAGACGTAGAAATGATTTGAGGCGAAGAGCTCTCCGCCGTTTACGATGAACATTTCCGAAAATGCGGTGGAAACTGCCGCAACTGCCGCGGCTATGCTGCAAACTGCGCTGGCATCGGTCACATCGCCGTTGACCTTCGGGTCGATGCTTTTTATACTGGAAAGGACAGTCTTGCTGTCCAGACCCCTTTTATAAAGGGTGATGTTCAGGACTGCCGTGGCTGCAATAAGTATGAGGGCTGCGGCGATGGACTGGCAAAAGCTCTCTACTGCGGCGCCTGCGGTGGCCTCGTGGGTGCTTCCGGTCATGAAACAGATGACGGAAAGCACTGCCGAGATCATATTTATAAGGACATATTTATTTACTATGGTCTGTGCCAGCGGATTAGCGGTGGTGCTTTCCGCGGGGACAGGCGTTTTTCCGTTATCTTTGGCCATATTTTTCCTTTTTGTCGCGGATGCCCGGACTTTTCAGAAGCGGGTACACCGCGGTGATATAGGGGTATCACAAATACCCATAATAATTATACAATTTTTGTTATTAAAAGTCAATGGACAGATATCTCAATTATTTGGTGAATTTGCACAATATTTGGGCGATGTCAGCCACCGCATTTTATGCGATATAAGGTGCTCTCGAAAGGATCATCCCCCGAAAGGGAAAGCATTCACGGGTGAAAAAAAGCCCCACTGTCGAAATCTACAAAAATCCACGCGGATATTCGTGATTTTTTTGGGCGGCAAATTATTGCAATTTGGTAACAAATACTGTATAATATACTTCGGTGGTGAAAAAACCCTAAAAGTGGTGAAAAGTGGTGAATTTTCAACATGATGTTGAAAAGAGTGTTAAAAACTCACCGAGCCGCATCAAAGCAGGGTTTCCGCCGACCGGATATTAGTTGAAAGAAGAAAAGAGGTGTTACGATGAGACCGCTGATGGGGACATATAATCCTACATTGGATGCTAAGGGAAGAATGGCATTCCCCTCAAAGCTGAGAGAACAGCTGGGTGCGGGCTTTATCGTGACTATAGGCCTTGAAGGCTGCCTCTATGCATATTCCGCCGAGGAATGGGAGAACTTCTGCGAAAAGCTGCGCAGTGTCACAGGACCTGTGGGCAAGCAGGCCATAAGAAAGTACATGGCAAATTCCATCGAGGCGGACTGCGACAAGCAGGGAAGAATGAGCATCCCCCAGAATCTCAGGGAGCACGCAGGCCTTTCTAAGGACCTTGTGGTGATCGGCAACATAAATCACGCCGAAATATGGGATGCGCAGCGCTATGCCGAGCAGGACAGCAAGTTCTCCGATGAGGAGCTTGCAGCTGCCCTTGATGAGATAACATTTTGATAATGGATAATACAGATCGTGAAATGAACGCAGCGGGGCAGGAAAACGCCTTCAGGCATATCCCCGTGCTGCTCCGTGAGGTGCTTGAAGGGCTTTCCATACGCCCCGGCGGCGTGTATATAGACGGCACCTGCGGCGGCGGCGGTCATTCCTCCGAAATAGCAAAGCGGCTCACCACCGGCAGACTCATAGGCACAGACCGTGATCCCGATGCCGTGGCAGCAGCTACAAAGCGGCTTGCAGGGCTCCCTGCGGAGGTCGTGAACGCAAATTATGATGAGATACCCCGGATCATGGCAGAGCGCGGTATAGACGGCGCGGACGGCATACTCCTGGATCTGGGCGTCTCCTCCTTCCAGCTGGATACTCCCGAAAGGGGCTTTTCATACCACAATGATGCGCCGCTGGATATGCGCATGTCCAAATCGGGGCTTTCCGCATACGATGTGGTGAACACATTTTCAAAAGCCACGCTGACGGATATACTTTACAAATACGGGGAGGAAAAATTTGCCCCCCGCATCGCGGAGGCCATAGTGAGGACAAGGGAAGAAAAGCCCATAGAGACCACACTGGAGCTCTCCGAGATAGTATCCGCCGCATATCCCGCCAAATTCCGCAGGGAAAAGCATCCCGCAAAAAAGACCTTCCAGGCCATACGCATCGCGGTGAACGATGAGTTCGGCCACCTTGAAAAGGCACTGGACAGCTGTGTTGAAAAACTCAATGACGGCGGGCGTTTCTGCGTGATAACCTTCCACTCCTTAGAGGACAGGATAGTCAAGAAGCGCTTTGCGGACTGGGCAGACCCCTGCACCTGTCCCCCGGATTTCCCTGTATGTGTGTGCGGGAAAAAGCCTCTGGGTGTGGTGGTCACCAAAAAGCCCATCACAGCGGAGGAAACAGAGCTTGAGGAGAACCTGCGCAGCAGGAGCGCCAAGCTCAGGATATTTGAACGTCGGGTAAATATGTGAAAGTGCACAAAAACCGGGCGAAAAAATTGTGATGGTCGCCGAGGCGGAACAGCGCTGCATTTGTTTGACGGATCACACAAAATTGTTCATTACCCCTTTACAAATCGCGGAAAATAGAGTATAATAGACTGTAGTCTTAAAAAGATAGGTGGTGTTTCCAATGGCTGGTACAGCTGTAAATGTTGCTCGCTATGAGGAATTTGAAGAGCACAGGCGGATCCGCGAAGAAGCTCATCCGAAAATGATCGTTACCAGGCGGTCACAGGCTCCTGTTGCGATCAAAGCTGTATTCTGCATAGGAGTATGCGTACTTCTTTTTGCGGTAGCTATCTCGAGCCTTGCGGAAAATGCCTCCATGCATGAGCAGATAGTCCAGACCAAGGCACAGCTCAGTGATCTCAAGCAGGAAAATGCCAGGATGGTCACTGCCATAGAGGAAAAGAGCTCCCAGAAGGCCGTTGAGGACTATGCTGAGAACGTGCTCGGCATGCAGAAATTCGAGCGCTCACAGGCTGAATACATCTCTATAGAGAGCGGCAATGTCGTTGAGATCGCGGAAAAGGATGAGAGCTTTTCCAAAAAGATCACCTATAAGATCGAAGAGTTCATCGAGAGCCTTAAGGGTGAAAAGTGAGAATAAAGCGGTTATCCCTGCCTTCGGGCAGGGATTTTTTATCCTATCCGCTGCACGGAAAGATCACAGGAGGACAAGCTATGACGAAACTTAAACTTAATGATTATGATGAAATATGACATTCATTCTGTTTATCGATATTTAATTGCCGGAGTAATAATAATATGTTCAAATTAAAATCAGATTAGATTCCGGTTAAGGATCACCGGCAGACATTGACAAATTTGTAACACAGTGATATTATATATACAAGATCAATCGGCAAAGACAGGATACAGCACCGTATCTGAAATATTATCTTATGATCTGTCTTTTGACAGGGGGAATATATATGACAGCTTTAATTATAGCAATACTGCACTATGTTATATGCACAGCGATATGCTATTATCTTCTCAAAAAACAAGGATTCAGGACAGTCAACGCATTTATATGGGGATTGTTCGGTATAGTTGGTATTTTATACTGCTCAGTAGCAGATAGTATTGAAGAATGCTTATTCCCGTTTTATTTCAAGATCAAATAGGTTATTTCCTGAACTGCACTAAATAAGCAAATCCGTATGATTATTCTTACCGATCTCGACCACACGCTGTTAAAAAGCGACGGCACCATCTCCCGCAGGACACTTGATACGATAGCAGCATGCAGGAAAAAGGGCTGTCTGTTCGCCATAGCCACCGCAAGGTATTGGATAGGTGCCGAGAGGTATATCACTCTGCTTGCACCCGACTATGAGATAACCACCGACGGCACTCTCATCCATTCCGGGGATGAGTGCATATACAGCTGCGCATTTACCGCTGACGATACCAACAAAGTGATAAGTGAGATAAGAGCTGCAAAGCCTTCCGCAGAGATCACCACAGCCTGCGGAAAGACCGTCTACTGGAACAGCGAGCACATAGCGGAGTCGGAAAGGCTGCACAAGGCTGTGTACCGTGATTACAGCGAACAATTCACGCAGGGCGCCAACAAGATAGTTTCCGAATTCCCCGATGACAGCATCCCGAAGGCGATAGCTGAGAAAATGGGATGCAGGCTGCAGGGCTACCGCGGCGAAAGATGGTACGCCTTTTTGCCCGCAGGTGCGGGAAAGACTGCGGCGATAACCGCCCTTGCAAAGCACTGCGGCATAGATATGGCAGATATTGTGGCTTTCGGTGATGACATGAATGATATGGAGATGCTCGGGATGTGCGGAAAGGGCATCGCTGTGGCAAATGCCATAAGTGACATACTGGATATCGCCGATGAGGTCACCCTTTCAAATGACGAAGACGGCGTGGCTGTCTGGCTTGAAAAGCACGTCCTGTAAAAGTCTGAGCCCCTGTATGGATGGTACAGGGGCTCGGTCGTTCTATTTCCTTTTCGGGGGAGTTATCTCCTGATAAAGAAGGCCGCATTTTGCGCAGTACCACACAAGTCTGCCGCTGCGGTATACAGGGAGCGTGAATTCCACGTTCCATTCGGGGTACTGCCTGAATATCATCAGGCTGCGGTCATTCTGATAGGCTGCAAATGTGATATAATGCTCCTTTGTCATGGGGTGTTCCGAGGTGATATACCATTCCCCGTCCATACACTCGACTCTGAGCATCTCATCTTCCGCGGCTTTTCCCGGTTCAAGCGGGTCCAGCCTGCTGCCGCAGCAGGTCACTGCCGCATCCGATGTGGCGGTGATAATATTCCCGCAGTCACCGCACACGAAAAATCGTACTTTTTTCATATTTCCGTTCTCACTTTCATTTTTATCCATCCCGCCTGCCAGCAGCACCCGTATATCCGTTCCGAACACATCCGCAAGGTCTGCAAGCAGTGACACATCCGGGCAGCCGTTGCCGCACTCCCACTTTGACACCGCCTTATCGCTGACACACAGCCGCTCTGCAAGCTGTTTCTGGGTAAGTCCCATTTTTGTTCTGAGCTGCCTTATGAGCTCACCTGTTTTTATCTGATCCATGATAGTCCGCTCCTTTCCGTCAGCCCTTCATCGTCCCGATCATCATCATTATAGCGCATTGCGGGGGAGATGTCAATCTACGGGGTGTAGACTCAAAGTTTCCCACCCACCGTCCCCTTTTCTTCTTGTTTGAGTTTATCCGCATTATTTGTCTTTTCTTGATAGGTTTGCTTTTATTCTGTAAGTTTTTACTTTGTGATTATCCGCTTGATTTTGCCTTTTCTTGATAGATTTGGCATAATCAGGCTTTTTTGTTTCTGATTATCCGTTTTGTTTTGCTTGTTTATTGATTGATTTGCTTTTATCCTGTATGTTTTTTACTGTGTGATTATCCACTTGATTTGTCCTTTCGTAGGTAGCCTTACTCTTTTACCCGTTTCATCGTGCGCGGGAGTAAAGGGGGGAACCACAAGGGAGGGGGGGAAAACTAAAATCCGTCCAGAAATCCCGCCCACCGTCCCTTTGGATTTTCTTTCTTATCCGCTTTATTTTGCTTGTATATTGATTGATTTGCTTTTATCCTGTATGTTTTTTACTTTGTGATTATCCACTTGATTTGTCCTTTCGTAGGTAG
>JAFPYQ010000388.1 GCA_017394475.1 Oscillospiraceae bacterium
CACAGTCGTTTTCGGTGAATATGGACTTAGCCCTTGCTATGGCTTTTTCCTCCGTAGCATCCGTGCAGATGCCTATTATCTGGCAGTCCTTCTCTTCAAATTCCTTTGCCATAGTGCCAAGGGCGGGGAGCTCTCTCTTACAGGGACCGCACCAGGTCGCCCAGATATTGATCATAGTCACCTTGTGACCTGCAAAGATATCCTTGCTCGAAACAGCGTTCCCGTCAAGGTCGGTGGTCTCAAAAGAGATCACATCCCCTACCGCTCTTTCGGCTGTTTCCTCGGGTACAGGTTCATAGAGCTTCACAGAGGAGAGGAATGTCTCCTTATCCGCCAGCAGATCGCGGAATTCATCGTAGAGATCGCCCATATATTCCTTGATACGCTCGTCATCATCATCCGCATCACTGAACTGAACGAGATAGAATGTGGTGCTGCCGCAGGTGTCAAGCTTCTCCATCAGCTTTATACCGGAATCATGATCCTTTGCGATGAACTCACGGAGCTCATCCTCTGTCCTGTCGCTGTCGATGGAATAGATGGTGTAAAGGTTGCAGCTCAGACTGCGCCAGTCATCCCAGTGCTCCCTGGGAGCCTCGGGCTTTTCCGTATCGTCGAGCACTGCGTTCATGTAGTCTTCCAGATACTGGTTGAAAAGGTCCACATCCTCCGCATGTATGGCATAGTAGTCGAGATTGAAGGATTGTACCACAGGGTCTTCCTTGTTCACATAATTCGCACCAATATCGATAGTTCCTTTGGTATTCTTATACTTCGGGAGCAGCGTGAATGTGATGCCGAATGAACTTACATCACAGATATCATCTTCGGAGACCCCGGAGCTGTCGCTTCCCGCTTCGGCTTTAAGGACTATCTCGGTAGTGCCGGGAACAGCGATATATTCGGTATCGTCACTCATATAGCCATCGGGGGCACTGAGGATATGTGCGGTATAATCCCCTTCATCGCCCTCGAATGAAGCAATGCCGTCCTCCCCTGTGGTGCCCAGAACGCACTCTATATCAGAGCAGAACTGCACTGTAACTCCCTTGACGGGAGCACCGTTCTCATCGGTCACCAGCACATTGTAGCCTGCAGCGGATGATGTTTCATTCTCCGTGGTCTCGGACACCGTCTGTCCGACAGTTTCCTGTACAGTGGAGCTTTGAGTATCTGCAGTGGTATCGATAGCAGCGGGTGCCTTGCCGCCGCAGCTGCTCAGGATAGAAACGCAGAGCAGTAATGCTGCTGCGGTATATGTTTTTCTTTTCACATTCTTTTTCCTTTCCCCGATGTTAAGTTGTTTACATTTGTCTGTTTTCTTACGGTATGCTATTTTTTCAGATAGTCAGCGGAAACGGGGAACTCGAAATATGTTTCCGGATAGGGCTCGTCCTTCAGCGTAAAATGCCACCATTCGCAGTCAAGGGTCTCAAAGCCGTTTCTCACCATAACGCCCTGCAGCAGCATACGGTTCAAATACTGTTCCTCGGTGATGCCCTTGTAATCCGGATGTGATATCTCCCCGAACATATCGAAGGGGCTGCCCATATCCACTTCCTTGCCTGTTTTCATATCAAGCAGAGTAAGGTCTACCGTGCTCCCCCTGCTGTGGCTCGACTGCTTTGCGATATAGCCCTTTGCAAAAAGCTCCTGCTTTTCAAGACCGGGATAGAAATACTGCTTCATGCGGATATCCGTATCCTCTATCCCCCACATCATAAAGTGCTTTACCGCACTGACAGGACGGTAGGCATCAAACACCTTTATCCTGTAGCCCTGCACCATAAGCTCATTGCTGACAGTTTTCAGTGCCCTTGCTGCCTCTCTGGTGATAAGGGCGACAGGCTCTTCATAGCCGTCGATCCTGTCACCTATGAAATTATAGCTTGAATGATAACGTATCTCCTGGATAACAGAGGGCACAAGATCGGACAACACCACAAACCCCGAAGGATCCATCGTTTCAGACACTACACCGACTTTCACAAGCATCTCTCCTTACAATCACCGGGCGGGAAATGAGTCATCCCACCCCATCAACGCATTTTTCTTTATTATAGCATTATTTGTATGAATTGAAAAGAGATATTTAATTTTTTTAGTTTATTTGTGTAACACTTACAAATAAGTTGTTGTTTTTTTGTGAAATTTGCGGCAGCCGATATACGCATCCTGCCGGAGAATGGACTTGATTATATTTCCGTTTTCTGTTATAATGTTATATGATATGTTTTTTTGAGATCTCCGTAAAGGTATCTGCACGGAGATGACGCAAGCAGAGAGGTGACGATATGATAGACGTTGAAAGATCATCAAAGCTGGGTTTTGGTCTTATGCGCCTTCCCGAAAAGGACGGCAAGATAGACTATGAACGCGTTAACAAAATGGTGGATGACTACCTTGCATCCGGCCTGAATTATTTTGATACAGCCTATGTGTACCACGGCGGAAAGTCTGAGGTAGCTGTGCGCGAATGTCTGGTAAAGCGCCACCCCAGGGACAGCTTTACCGTTGCTACAAAACTGCCTATATGGAGCATAAACTCCTTTGAGGACAGGGACAGTATATTCAATGAACAGCTCCGGCGCACCGGTGCTGGCTATTTTGACTATTATCTTCTCCATTCCATAGAGGACGGCAACTATGCCAATTATGAGAAGTTCGAATGCTTCTCCTGGGGACTCAAAAAGAAGGAGCAGGGGCTCATAAAGCATCTGGGATTTTCCTTCCACGGCACTCCCGCGCTGCTCGAAAAGGTGCTTGACAGGCATCCGGAAGCGGAATTTGTCCAGATACAGCTCAACTACCTTGACTGGGATGATCCTGTGATACAGTCGGGCAAGCTGTATGACATTCTTTACGCGAGAAAGATACCCATGATAATCATGGAGCCTGTAAAGGGCGGCACACTTGCCAATATCTCCGAAAACTGTGCAGAGGTCTTCAATGAGGTGTCCCCCGGCAGGTCGGCTGCATCCTGGGCCCTGAGATTCGTGGCATCTCTCCCCGGCGTGATGACCATACTTTCCGGTATGTCCACAGAGGAGCAGGTAGCGGATAATCTTGCCACCTTCGGCAATTTCGTCCCCCTCTCTGACACCGAACAGACCGCTGTGACAAAGGTAAGAGGACTGATGCGGGATGTACCCCTCATCGGCTGCACTGCCTGCCGCTACTGCACCGACGGCTGCCCTATGGAGATAAGCATCCCCGATATTTTCAGCGCCGTGAACGCCATGAGGCTCGATCCGTCTGCATGGAGGCCGAAGAATTACTACAGGAGCGCTACGGACGGAAAGGGAAAGGCACACGACTGCGTAGCCTGCGGTCAGTGTGAATCAGTCTGTCCCCAGCATCTTGATATCATAGAGCTGCTCAGGGAAGCATCCGGGATGTTCGATGAATAAAAAAATCTTCTCCGCTGTTAATACGGCGGAGAAGATGATGTAGGATCGATCTGCCATGAACGAAAACACAAATGCAGAGTTTAAAAGGTTTCTGAAAACATCCTGTCTTGTAAAATTCCTCATCACCCTTATTATCGCTGCGATACTTGTTATAGCTGCATTGAAAAGTATTGCTCCGCTCACACGCTTCAACTATATCTTCGAGAACGGGCAAATAGTTTTTCACGATCTGAGGTCGGGTATACCGATGATATGTGCGACTTTCCTTGCGGGAATATCTGTTGTATGGTCTGTATGTGCAGTGGTGATAACGATAATCAAAGGGATAACGCGGAAGGCTGATATCGGAGTTGTCCCGTGGACAGCACTTCTCATATTTATCGACATCATCATGGCAGCCGGATTTCTGACAGGTGCTTATCTGTATACAACAGCCTGCAATGACAGTTTTTTTGATAACTATTGTCCGGAATTCTATACATTTGAGCATGATGATAAAAGAATCGTCATGGCAGAGGGTGCGTACTTCTTTGACGGCTGTACTGCAGTCTATCAGGTATTCGATGACAATACTGCATGGGAGATAGGCTCATTCCATACTGACGATGGAGCGGTAAACGGCGGAAAATACGATCTGGAATGGTCGGAAAGCGGGATAAGTATAACATACGATACCGGAACATCGGCTCATACAGCAAATACTGTTTTCATGAAATGGACTGATAAAGAGAGAGCAACACAGTCGATATCGATTTGACGCAGAAAATAAGCAATTAATGAACTGCAGGGTAACTGCGGACTTTGCCCGTATGGAAGTGAAAAAATGGATGACAACGCGATCGTTGAGCTTTATTTAAAAAGAAACCAAAGAGCCATATCGGAAACAAAGGATAAATACGGTTCACGGCTGCGCTCACAGGCAAAGCGCATCACCGCGGATGATTTCACCGCAGATGAATGTGAGAACGACACATATATGCAGGCGTGGAACAGTATCCCGCCCAATGAACCGAGAACATATCTGTACGCCTACCTTGCAAGGATAGTGCGCCATATAGCGCTCAACCGCTGCGAAATGAACAACGCGCAGAAAAGACAGGCATATCTTGTGGATATCGAGGATGAGATGGAGCAGTGCATAGCCGCTCCCGACGATACCGAGAAGGTCATAGACGATCTGGTGTTCAAGGAATCCATAGACCGCTTTCTGTCAAAGCTGGATGAGGACAAGAGGAACATCTTCGTCCGCAGGTATTTTTTTATGGACGATATAAAAGAGATAGCCGAAAGATATGATTATTCCGAAAGCAAGATAAAATCGATGCTGATGCGTCTGCGGGAAAAGCTCAGGGAACATTTTGAAAAAGATGGTATTTTTTCATAGTTTTCTGTCTTAAAAACGCAACGCAGACAGTCAGAAATCTGCTTATATATACAGAGAGCAGAAAAAGGAGATGGACTTGATGGACGGAAAATACCTTCTTGAAAAAATGGAACTTATAGACCCCGTTTATATCGAGGCGGCTGAGAAAAAGCCGTGCAAAAAGATCGTGATATGGCCGTATTATGCTGCGATGGCAGCCTGCATCGCCGTTATGATCTTCTCGGGGTATGACCTGTTTACCACACAGTATGAAGGGATATCGCCCTTTGCCGTTATCAATTCCGCAAGCATATTCGGAGACGGCAGTTTAGCCCTCTTAATATTTATTTCTGCTGCCCTCGTCACGGCAGCGCTGGCGGCGGTAATAATACAAAGGAGGAAACAAAAATGAACGATAATTGCAGACTTGACATGGATACACTCGAAAAGGTGAGCGGCGGCGCAGCAGCTCCCGCAGATGAATCGGCAGAAAAGCTCAAGGAGCTCAAAGAGGCTCTGAAAGAGCTGGCACCCGATTATACAGGCCACCGGATCCTCGCCCTTGCTGACAAGTGGGAAAAGAACGGCTACCAGCCCAGTGCAAGAGAGTTCGTAGCACAGGAACTGGGAATTGACTCTGCCAACATCAGGACACAGTGATCATAAAAAATGCTCTCCCGTCAAAGCGGCGGGAGAGTTTTTCTATATGTCCTGTTCCTCTGTATGCACATCTGTGCTGTTTTTTCTGTTTCTGATCATGGTCATGATCACCACGGGGATATACACCATTGAAGGGAGTATCAGCGCTGCTGCCCTGTATTCGGACTGTACCAGCACATTGAAGGTGGCGTGGAATATGATGGCGGTGATGAGCAAAGCGAAGGTGCCGCTGTAAAATAGCTTTCTGCGCTTGCGTATATAGCTCATGCCCATGCCCACGCAGGCAGTGCAGGCACCGTGCATCAGTGCAGCCCCTATCACCCTTGCAAGTGCCCACGAGATGGTGACGGACTTGATATACTGGGTGAGTATGGTGGCATTTTCGAGCACTGCAAAGCCTATGCCCAGTGCAAAGGATATAGACAGCAGCGTATCCCTGTCATCGGAGAATATCAGTGCGAAATACAGTATGGGGATCGCTTTGAGGAGTTCCTCGGAAATAGGGGTTATAGTGGTGGTGACATAATCCATATCATTCCCGAAGGCGTGGAGCAGCAGCGTGTTTATCTGCCCTGCCACAAGGCATATCACCGCCCCTGTTATCATATACCCCAGTATCAGGCGGGAACGCTTGTCTGGAAGAATAAGGAGCATGGGTATCATAGGCATGGCTATGCACACGAAAAGTATCTGTATCATCTGCTCCATGCTCTCACCCCCTTGTCCATCACGGGTATCATGAACAGCGTTATGATACACTGAGAGATGCACACAAACAGCAGCATATCATTTATCCCGTAGGCTATGAGCCCCTTTTCCGTCATACACAGCAGCCCGTAGGCAAGGGCAAGGGCATTGTAGCCCCGCTGGCAGCGCACCACGCCGTAATCCACATCGGGGATGACCAGGTGCTTCATGTGGAAGTAGGCAGCAGCCCCGATGAATATGGCTGCGATGCCGTCTGTCGTCCTTTCCGCTGCGGTGGCGGGGCTCATCATTATCCATATATACATAAGGATGATGACAGCCACGGGGATGAACGGTATCAGGCGATATTTGTTATAGTCCTCCCTGCCGTCATCCACAAGAGAATCTATCTGGCCGTAGTTTGCGGAGAAAAAAAAGGAGAAGGCGCCTATGGTGCCGAGTATCCCCACATGGAACACCCCGGAAGATGAAAACCCCGTCATCAGCCGCAGGAAGCTGTAAAGATGCCCCAGAGCGATGCACCCCGTCCCCAGGACTATCATCGAGGCATACAGCGGCTTGTGAGGCTGCAGATATCTGAACGCTCCGTAAACAAATCCCAGAGCGGCAGCTATAGTCATAGCAAGTTCATAGTACATGATCAACATCCTTATCAGGCAGGAGATGGATACCGCGAAAACGTAAATTTGACAAGTCGGGCTCAAAATGGTATAATTATGAAAACGGATGCTCACGGTACCACATATCAGTTTACCACAATCCCCCTCCAATGTCAAGGCATGCAGGCTGAGCCTGCACCCTCCTCGTTGATTTTTTTTGAGAAAGCCGTTCATTTTGCGACCCGGTAATTCATTTGACCGCTCAGATCTCATACAATATTTGGGCTGAGCCTGCACCCTCCTCGTTGGTTTTTTGAGAAAGCCGTTCATTTTGCGACCCGACCGTTTTTGTCGCAGGTTCATTACATTATGTAGACGGCTGACAGTGCACCCGTTCACACAGATACAGAAAGTGCAACGCAGATATGAAAAAATCTGCTTATATATATGAGGGAATTTGCCGCAAGGCACAGAAAGGGAAAGAAGGATCATTATGACAAAGACAAAAAAGCGGATGATCGGCATCCTCACCGCAGCATCAATGGTCATGGCCATCGGGGCTGCTGATGCCATCGTCGGTACATATACGGATCATTCACTGATAGGCTGCACGGCAAGTGCGGCGGGAGAAGTGAGCTTTGTGGATGAAGCCGGCTATATAAGATCCGAAAGTCAGTATAACATCATCGATGAATACACGGGCACATTTGAAGGCGGATGGTATGTGGCGAAGGGCAATGTGACCATAGACAGCCGCATATACTCCTACGGCACCGTGAACATCATCCTTGAAAACGGCTGCAGACTCATCGCAAAGGACGGCATAAACATAGATGCGGGCGGCACGCTCAATATCTATACCCAGAACGGCGGTTCGGGCACGCTCTATGCAGGCACCTCCAACGGCACCAACACCACTGCGGGCAGGAACTGCTCGGGCATCGGCGGTGATGATGCGAATATCAACATAATCGGCGGAAAGGTATATGCAAAGGGCGGTTCGGGTGCCTATGGCATCTCGGGTTCATCCATTTCCCTTGGGTGGACAAATCCCGGCGATCTGGTACAGTGCTCATCCTACAGCACACAGGTGGATATAACCAAGATATTTGCGGACAGATCAACGGGCACTGTCTATGATATCGGGACCGTTACCGCCTCGAACGCCAGGAACGTTATCCTTTCGGGAGCGGAGGTAGTAGACCGTGATACCACCGTTCTCGGGAACGGCACCTATGTTGTGATGGCAAATGTCACCGTCCCCGATCGCATGGAAGTAAACGGAAATGCTGCCCTCATCCTCACAAGGGGGGTGTATCTCAGGGCGGAAAAGGGCATCACCGTGGCAAACGATGATTCTCTGACGATCTACGGCACCACAGGCAAGCTCTACGCAGGCACCAGAAACGGCACCGACTGCACCGCTGATGACGGATATGCGGGACTTGGCGCTGCAGCAGGCACGAAAGCGGGCACTGTCACCATAGACGGCGGCACTGTATATGCAAACGGCGGGCGAAATGCGGCGGGCCTTGGCGGAGCGGATGCCCATATCGAGATAAACAACGGCACTGTCACTGCCACAGGCGGCACAAACGGCGCAGGCATCGGCAGCGGGTACGCTGAGAGCGGCAGCAGGATAGATATAAACGGCGGCAATGTAACTGCCTATGGCGGGGATAATGCCGCAGGTATCGGCAATGGCGCAGATTCAAACGGCTCTGTCATATCCCTTAACTGGACAAAGTCGGGAGATTCGGTCTACGCCTCCTCATACAGGGGCGATGTGCGCTTCCTCAGGGATTTCATCATCCACGAGACCAATATGACCGCATCAAAGGACAATATAGACAACAAGACCCTCACCCCCACCAGCGGCGCATATACCATAACCTTTGAGACCAACGGCGGCTCTCCGGTAGCACCTATGACAGCCGCACAGGGACAGCACCTGACCTTGCCCGCAGCTCCCATAAAGAATGGCTGCACCTTCAGCGGATGGTACCTTGACAAGAACTGCACCAAACCCTTTGAACCAAACAATATCCCCATAAACAAGGACTATGTCCTCTATGCAAAATGGACAGCGGGCTCCCATACAGTTTCCTTCAACACCAACGGCGGCAGTTATATCGACCCTGTTTCCGTTCCCGAGGGCGGCTGTGCGGATATTTCAAAAGCACCGGTCAGAACGGGCTACACCTTCGGCGGATGGTACACCGACAGTGCTTTCAATGTCCGCTTTGACCCGAATGCCCGGATATACAGCGATATCATGCTTTACGCCAAGTGGACGGCTTCTCAGGTGACAGTCACCTTTGAGACCAACGGCGGCAGCTACACCCCGCCCATGACCGTGAACAGCGGTGAGTATCTGACCACTCTGCCGGGCTGTACCAGAAACGGCTATGCCTTTGCGGGATGGTACCTGAACAGGAGCTTTACTCAGAAAGCCACAGATGCTCCCGTGACAAAGAACACGGTGCTCTATGCAAAGTGGACGGAAAACATATCCTATGTGACGGTGAACTTTGATCCCTGCGGCGGCTCCTATGTGGCATCACAGAAGGTACAGAGCGGCAGCAATATCTCCGACCCGTACTGCTACCGTGACGGATACAGGTTCACAGGCTGGTGGCAGGACAGTGCACAGGCAGGCAGCCCCTATGATTTCAGCCGCCCCGTCACCGCTGATATGACCCTCTACGCAGGCTGGGAAAGCGATGTTCCCGTATACTACAATGTGCGATACATCACCAACGGCGGCTCCTACTGCCCGCCTTCCATGGTGCGCGCAGGGACATTCATAAACGATATCCCCGCCCCTGTGATGACAGACTATGTATTTGACGGCTGGTTCACCGATGCGGACTGCACCATCCCCTATGACTATTCCGCAGTAAACAGCGACATCACCCTCTATGCCCGCTGGACACAGGCAGCAGCCTATGTGACAGTGACCTTTGACCCCTGCGGAGGCACCTATGTTGCATCCCAGACGGTAAGGGAGGGCGGATATATCTCCGAGCCCACCTGCTACAGAGAAGGCTACATATTCACAGGCTGGTGGGAAAACGGCTCGCAGACAGGCAGTCCCTACAGCTTCGGCGACCCTGTCAACAGCAGCAAGGTGCTCTACGCAGGCTGGGTAGAAGACCCCAATTACAGCGGCGCTTACTATTACGGCTCCAGCTTCGGCGGCATCGGCACCACCGCAGCCATAGCAGCGGCAGCAGCCCTTATAAGCTCGCTCATCACCGCCATCATCATGAAAAAGCGCAAGTGATGGGAAATACACATCAAACCCATACCATCCCCGATGAATACTGCATCGGGGATGGTTTTTCCTAACTGTTCCCATAAAAATATGCGTGATATTGAAAATACACTTGATTTGAGCTGTCCGTATATGCTATAATGCATATAGACAGTTCTTCCATTCTTGAAATACAGGTGACACATGAAGAAAAATATCAAGGAATATATCACAAGACTTGTACTGCTTTTCATAGGGCTCGTGACCGCACATCTCGGAGTAACGCTCTTTCTGCTCTCAGACATGGGGGCAGACCCCTTCAACGTGCTGATACAGGGAGTCCATAACATCATCGTGAAGGCAGGGGCAGCTTCTGTCACTCACGGAATGGTACACATGGCAGTGTGCTTTCTGATAATAATAGTGCTGCTCATCACCGATAAGAGCTATATCAAGGCGGGCACGGTGGTATGCATGGTCTGCGGGGGACCTGTCATCGACTTTTTCACATGGCTGCTGTCGGGACTTGATATCGGCAGTATGCACATCGCTATGAAGATACTGATACTCGTCATCGGCTGCGTGGTGCTGGCTTTCGGCATGACCATAGTCATCCGCTCGGAGGCGGGAACAGGACCCAACGACCTTGTGGCAGTGGTCATAAGCGACAAGAGCGGCAAAAAGTTCGGCATCATAAGGATGATAACGGACTGTGTATTTGTTGCGGCAGGAGCGGCAGCGGGCGGAAAATTCGGCATAGGCACGCTCATCTGTGCTTTTCTGGTAGGGCCTGTGGCTGATATATTCATGCCTGTTTCATCTGCGATAGTGAGACATGGGCTGGCGCTGATGAAGACAGGTACCGATGATACCAAGGAAACATCACATACATGATATGAGCGGAGGGAATTATGAGCAACACCGAAAAGACTTTCCATACCAACCCCATAATGAAAAACATCTACACTGCTGACCCTGCGCCTATGGTCTGCGGTGATACGCTCTATCTCTACACCACTCATGACGAGGATGTTCTGGTCAACGACTTCTACACCATGTATGACTGGCGCTGCTTTTCCACAAAGGATATGGTGAACTGGACGGATCACGGCAGGATATTCTCCCTTGACGATATCGAATGGGCGGATGACAGGGCATGGGCGCCGCAGTGCGCAGAACGCGGCGGGAAATACTTCCTGTACTGCCCCGTTCACAAAAAGAACGGCGGTATGGCAATAGCTGTAGGTGTTTCCGACAGCCCCACAGGGCCTTTTAGGGATATAGGCCATCCCCTTGTGGATGAGGGCGACTGGAACGATATAGACCCCACGGTGTTTATAGATGATGACGGACAGGCATATCTCTATTTCGGCAACCCCGAGCTCCGTTATGTTCTGCTGAATGAGGATATGGTATCCTACGATGAAAAGACAGGTGTGGTAAAGATACCCATGACGGTGGAGTCCTTCGGAAATGGCAGCCATGACACGGGAACATCCTATGGTGAAGGCCCCTGGTTCTACAAGCGTGACGGGCTTTATTACATGGTATATGCTGCATTCGCCGAAGTGACGGATAAAAACGGCGTCGAAGTGCCCAGGGGTGACAATGCGCAGATAAATGAACATCTGGCATATTCGACATCCACCTCCCCCACAGGGCCCTGGGTATACCGCGGTGTGCTCATGACCGATGAAGGCGGCGTATTTACCAATCACCCGGGCATTGCAGAATTCAAAGGCCATCACTACCTGTTCTACCACACAGGAGAGCTCCCGGGCGGCAGCCTTTTCCACCGCAGTGTATGTGCTGCGGAATTCACTTACAATGAAGACGGCTCTATCGACACGGTGCCGAAATGCAGCGGTGTCTGTGCCGTCTGATACCACACTCCCCTATCAACCTCATAACAAAACGGATGCCCCGAAGCGTTAAAAACTTCGGGGCGTTGCATTACATCTGACAATACTATTCATCTGCCGCTATGCTGATATAGTACCGTACACGTTCCTTATATCCTTCCAATGTATCCTCATCTGTCCAGCCGCTCTTTTTGTCGATCTCGTATAATTCCTCATAGCCGTAATGATCTGTCAGAAAAGCCCAGCCCTTTTTTGTGATGTAGGCTTCAAGTATCTGGCAGTAGTCGAACAGTTCCTTTACGGTCTCAGGCTCCATCAGTTGTTCTCCGGTATATTCAACAGCATTCTGCCCGGGTACAAAAGGATATAAACGGTAGGCTAACATATTTATCGCTCCTTTTGATCACGATCTGCATCAGTAATAATTTTAGCACAGCTTTTCTGCGCTGTCAATAAAAACCGGGCACACATCAGAAAAGTTTTCCACCTCTTTATGTGATGATTTGATGATATCTGTGTGATATTCCGGTGATAACCATTGACTTGTGAATATTTATATGCTATTATTCATAATGAATGGATAAGCCCAAATATTCACAGGCGGTATGATAATGACACCAACATTTACGGAAGAACAGAAAAAAGAGATAAGGGCAAAGCTCATATCATCGGGCATAGAGCTTTCACAGACCGAGGGGCTCAAAAAAATGACCGTCGCTCTCGTTGCAAAGTCCGCAGGCATCGCGACAGGCACCTTCTACAAGTTCTTTGAGTCAAAGGAGAGCTTTGTGGTGGAGATGATACGGGACTTTGAGACAAGAGCCTATGACCAGACCGCAGCCTGCTTCATAAACGGCAGGATAGAGCTGAAAAGGTTCCTGGAGGTATTCCGCGGATACTTCAGACCAGAAAACAATTTTTTCCTGAGCCTGAGAAGGGATGACTGGACATGGTGCCTCACCCATATAAAAGATGCGGATTATTTCACATCGGACAGCGCTGAAAAAAGGATACTCGCCCTTATCCCACATATCGACGGGATAAGAAAGGATGCGGATATGCGAGTTGCGGCGAATTTCATCAAATCCATCTACAGTATGTATCAGAACAGGGAGACCCTGTTTGAAGATGTTCTTGAAAAGAATGTGGATCTTATATTTGATACTATGTACCGGTATATGAAGGAGGAATAGTTATGGGAACTGTTATCATCGAAGGGCTCGTTGA
The DNA here is from genome assembly GCA_017394475.1 of Oscillospiraceae bacterium. GTDB lineage: Bacteria > Bacillota > Clostridia > Oscillospirales > Ruminococcaceae > Huintestinicola. The sequence continues at coordinate 13,086 of JAFPYQ010000388.1, forward strand.
CTGCTTTCTGCTGCTCATCCCCTGTGTGGTCGGCATAGCCAACGGTCCTGTCAATATGGTGTTTTTTTATGAAAAGGAAGTTCATGAAAGAGTCATCACAAATGGTCTCACCACAAAGGAAAAGATCGACAAGGGCTTAAAAAGGTTCAAACTTTACAGTATAATACCCCTGATAGTCTTTCCGCTTATCGCAGTCTACGGGATAAACGGCACAGTGGGATTTGTCGATGGTTTTGTACAGATATGTACCATACTTGTGATGATGGGTCTGTTTGACAGGCTTTTCATAGACTGGTACTGGGTGGGCAAGACCAAGGCGTGGGTAATAGATGGCACAGAAGACCTGCAGCCCTATATCTACGGCAAAACGCTACTGATAAAATGGCTTACTACTCTCGTCGGCTTCCCTGTACTGGCAGTGATACTTTCCGCAGTGATGACGCTGTTCATCAGATGACAAATTCTTTTTCGCTCTCTCCCGGGATGCCTCGGGGGAGAGTTTTTCGTTATACCATATCCCGTGCCCAGTGTACCGTTACAGTTACTCAAAATTAGAATCTCATTAAAACAAGTTAAGAATTTCCGTTTTCGGGTGATTTTTTGAAAACTTTGTGCTATAATGGATAAGTCCAAAAAGGAGGAACTTATCGTGAAAAAGGCACTGATAACAGTTGGAAAAATACTGCTCGTCATACTGATACTGATAATACTGTCACTGACCGCACTGTTCATCTATCACAGAGTTATGCTCTCAAAGGAAGAAGAACTTCTGAAAGACTACCCCGGTCAGATCGTCGAAGTGAACGGTCACAAAATGAACGTGCTCGTTGATGGTGAGGGAGAGCATACATTCGTTTTCCTGTCGGGCGCAGGCAATTCCTCTCCCGCATTATCGTTCAAGCCGCTCTGCAGCAGACTGAACGATGGATACAGAACAGTTGTCATCGAAAAATTCGGCTATGGTATCAGCGATATAGTTGATACAGAAAGAGATTACAAGTTCATGGTCGATGAGTGCAGAGAAGCACTTTCAAAGGCAGGTGTGCAGGCGCCATATATCCTCTGCCCTCATTCCAAATCGGGACTTGATGCACTGATGTGGGCACAGTGTTATCCCGATGAGGTAGAAGCGATAGTAGGGCTCGACATGGCTTTCCCGAAATCGTATGAGGGCATGGATCTTGAAAACAGGGATGACAGCACGACCCTTACGGATATTGCAAAGAACACGGGCATAATAAGACTGTTCCTCACAGACGCTTCTTTGCCGGATATCTATACAAAGGATGAGAAAGCACTTATACGA
>JAFPYQ010000389.1 GCA_017394475.1 Oscillospiraceae bacterium
AAAACAAATACAAAGACAAAAAATAAATACAAGGACAACTCATATTGTAGGGCAGAGCCCTTTGTCGCCGTAAACGGCGACGATGCGTATGAGGCTGAACCCCTTTCGGATGAGATATGTCGGAAAACAGGCAGATCCTAACATTGTGATAGCACATAGACCTCAATGACATCCCCTGTCTTCATCCACAGAGGCAGAGGATCTATGCGGGTCTTATTCTGCAGTTTATTATTCCATAACAAAATATGCTTGATTTGTACCGCTTTGATGTGATATAATGGAGTGTGAGCTTTCAAACAGCTATTGATCCATCACTGCGGGGTAAAAATGACCGTATTCAGGTATACAAGCGATAATTCGCATACTTATCAGCACAACGCCTGCATCAGCCTGCTGACAGACGCATTATGCAGAGCGGGGCTGCCTGTTTCAGAAGAGAACATATATAAGGATGAAAACGGGAAGCCCTTCCTTGACTGTCCTCCCTACAACATCAGCTTATCTCACTGCAAAGGGCTCATCTGCTGCATGTTCAGCAGCACGCCCTGCGGCATAGACTGTGAGGCCATACGCAGCACCAAAAGGCATGAAAGGGTCATCAGGCGGGTATTTACCAATGAGGAACAGGATATCATCTATTCAGCCCCCGATCCCGACAGAGAGTTCACAAGGCTGTGGACCCTCAAAGAGGCGTATGTGAAGATGACAGGCACAGGCATCGCTGATATAAGCAGCATCCCCTTCGCATACATCCACAGGGAAATGGAATGTTACGGAGCACGATTTTGCACCTATTTCCTTGAAGGGCATATAATATCCACCGCTGTGAAGACAGAGCCGTAAGGGAGCACAGGAAACTCCCGCGAAAGCCCGGAAGATCTGTAACCCGGTGCACATAGCACCTTGACAAACGGAGAAATGTATGAAGAAAACTACAACGGCAGCATTATCACTGCTGCTCTGCACCGCTATGCTGTCCTCGTGCGGCGCAGGGGCAGGCACAGCACCACAGGACACACAGGCGGCAGCATCCTCGGAAACCGCCGCTGACACCACTTCACAGGCAGTTGAGACCGAGTCTTCCGCAGCGGATGACACCACCGCCGCCGAAGAGACAACGGCTGAGGCAAAGGACAGCACCGCTCCCGATACAAAGTCCATGACCGCCCTTGAATTTGCGAATGTGCTAGGCAACGGCATCGATCTCGGCAACACTCACGAGGCATACGGTCACGGTTCCTACTCATGGGACACCGACCCGAAGGTATTTGAAAAGCTGTGGGGTCAGCCAAACACCAGTCAGGAGATAATCTCGGGCATGAAGGCCGCAGGTTTCGACACCGTGCGCGTTCCCGTGGCATGGACAAACGGAATGGATTACGAAAGCGGCGACTACACCATAAATCCCGCACTGCTCGACCGTATCGGCGAGGTCATAGACTATGCCATAAATGCGGATATGTATGTTATCGTGAACGACCACTGGGACGGCTCATGGTGGGGTATGTTCGGCTCTGCCACAGAGGAGACAAGGCAAAAGGCCATGGATATGTATATATCCATGTGGACACAGATCGGCGAGCGCTATAAGGACTATCCCGACAATCTGATATTCGAGAGCGCCAACGAGGAACTGGGCGACAGGCTCAATGACAAGGATGTGGCAGAGGATTCGGGCACCCTTTCCGCCGCAGAGTGTTTCGAGACCACCAATCTGATAAACCAGACCTTTGTGGACACCATCCGCGCTCAGGGCTCCAACAATGCGGACAGGTTCCTGCTCATCGCGGGGTACAACACCGATATTGAGCACACCACCGACCCTAAATTCAAAATGCCCACGGACACCGCAAAGGATAAGCTCCTGGTATCCGTACACTATTACAATCCATCCACATACTGCCTTTTCGGCAGCGTGAACCACTGGGGCAAGGCTGATCAGTACAAGGAGATGAACAAGCTCCTGGAGAGCCTTACAAAATTCACTGATGAGGGATACGGCGTTATAATCGGTGAATACGGTGTTCTGACGGAAGGCTCCGAGCCCCGTGAGGACTGGGATCTCTGGTTCGACAACTTCATCAACAACTGCGATCTTTACGGATATGTCCCCGTACTGTGGGACTGCAACGGGCTCTACAACAAGCTCACATACAAGATAAGCAATGCGGATGTGGCAAAGTTCTTTGAGGAGCGCTCAAATGCTTCAAGAGCCGCAGCAGGGCTTTCCGACGAGGATATAAAGAACAACGCCCGCAAGGGTCTGGATGAGGCACTCAAGGCTGCCGAAGACAGAGCTGCAGAGGAGATGGAAGAAGCCCCCGATGAAAACACCGCTATGGCATGGATCATGTATCAGTCCGCCGACTGGAGCGTATCCTACAGTGTGGGCGATGTGTTCGATCCCACGGCCAAGACCGACGGCATCAAGGCAACCAACCCCGTTATCACAGGTCCCGGCGAGTATACGGTAGCACTTGATCTTACCGATGCAGGGCTCCCGAAGGGTTGTGTATTCTCCGCAGTGGGCGTCACCAACGGCGAGATACTGTACCCGGACTGCATCATAGATATAAAGAGCGTAAAGATAAACGGCGAGGAGATAAAGCTGGAAGGCACTCCCTACACATCCTCCGATGACGGAAAGTGCACAAGGGTGAACCTCTACAATATGTGGGTGAGCAAAGTCCCCGCAGAGGCAAGGTCTGCCGAAAAGGCCGATGATCTTTCACCTCAGTCTATGGTGCTCTCCGACAAGCAGATGATAAAGACGATAGAGGTCACCTTCGATTTTATCGTATGACATGACCAATGACAGCTCTATGCCCGAAAATTTCAATATTTCAAACGGCGGCGGCGTAAAGCGGTTCCTGCTGGATCTGGTCTATCCCAACCGCTGCCCGTTCTGCAGTGAATTTCTGCCATATGACAGGCTTTGCTGCGAAGACTGCTTCAATGAAGTGCTCTGGACGGATGAACTCATCTGCCCCGTGTGCGGGAAGCCCAAAGCGGGGGACTGCATCTGCCCTGTCAGCTATTCACGCTGTATCACAGCAGTCTATTACAAAGGTACCGCAAAGACTGCGGTGCTGAATTACAAATACCGTTCCCACACCGATGCAGCCATTCTGTTCGGCCGCGTACTGCATGACAAGCTGATGATGACGGAATATGCCCGCAAGACAGACTTAGCAGTGCCTGTGCCACTGTCCCCTCCCCAACTGAGGCAAAGGGGCTACGATCAGGCAGAGCTGCTGGCACGGGAGATAACAAAGGGAACGGACATACCCGTTGCAAATATGCTCAGACGGAAAAAGCCGCGGACAGAACAGCATGAACTGAGTGCATCCGAACGCAGGGCAGCATCAGCAGAGCAGTACAGCTTTGCAGGCGGCGACTTGTCCGAAAAAACGATACTGCTCGTGGATGATGTGCTCACCACAGGCGCCACTCTTGACGTGTGCTCGGAGATATTGCTCCGCAACGGTGCAGAAGAAGTGATCTGCGCAGTCATTGCAACGGTATTATGATCCCCGCATTTACAGCGGGGCAAACGAGGGAGATAAGGGAGATATATGAACAAGAAGACAGCGGCGATACATGACCTTTCCGGAGTGGGCAGATGTTCGCTCACGGTGATAATGCCCGTGCTTTCCGTAATGGGGATAGAGGTCTGTCCCGTTCCGACAGCTATTTTATCCACACATACAGGGGGATTCGGCGAGGTGGAGATGCGCGACCTCACCGACTACATCATACCTGCGCTCAATCATTATAAACGGTTGGGAATGAAGTTCGACTGTGTATACAGCGGGTTTCTTGCAGACCCGGAGCAGGTGGATCACTGCCTTGAATTTTTCAGGGCATTTCCGGACTCATTCAAGGTGGTAGACCCTGTTATGGCGGACAACGGCAAGCCCTACCGCACCTGCACACAGGAGCAGATAAAGCGCATGGGTGAACTGGCATCCGCTGCGGATATGATAACCCCCAATATGACAGAGGCAAATATCCTGCTGGGGAATGATCCCACATATGCCCCTCATTCGCAGAACGATGTGAAGACCATGCTGCTAAAACTTGCTCATTCAGGTCCCAAAACAGTCGTGATAACAAGCGTCTATACCGGCTCGGAGAGCTACAACGCAGGCTATGACAGCTTGAACAACAGGTTCTGGAAGGTGCCCTTCACTCATGTGAATGCAAACTACCCCGGTACAGGGGATGTATTCGCCTCGGTGCTCACAGGCTCGCTCCTGAACGGTGATTCCCTTCCCATCGCCATGAACCGCGCTGCGATGTTCCTTGAACTTGCCATAAAGACCACTTACAGTTACAACACCGATACACGGGAGGGCATACTCCTTGAAAGATGCCTTGGGTTTTTATCCGAAAACCGCTCCCTGTTCGATTATGAACAGCTTTGACGGCCATTTGAGACTGATCTGCAGAAATATTCGGGAATTGTGCATATCCTTCCTTTATGTATGGGGGCGGATATGCACAAAACTTATGTATGAAAATGCACAAAACCGCCAAAAAAAACAAAAAATATGGACAACAGGCGGGCAATGTAGTATAATATATAATGAGTTTATCTGCACCCGAGCGGATGAGAAAGAGTGATCCCCTAAGGGAGTGATATAATGGACAAGGATCAGGTAAGTTTGGGCATCAGTGCGGCAGCTTTTCTGATATGCATCACCAATCTGATATTCACGCTGATCGCGGGACGAACCAAAAAAGCACAGAATATATATTTCATCATCATTACGACTATCCTTTCGGTCAATGCCATATCGGGCATCGTTATCTGTGCCCTGGACCCCTATATCATCGATGTGGATGAGGCATTTGAGGCACTGTGCAGGGCAAGGTTTTTGTATTTTCTGACTCACACAGCCTTGTGCCCGCTGTTCTACTGCTATATGTCGAGCGTGTGCGATGTGACATTCTCCATCATACGAAGGCGGAAGAAAAGGGATATTTTCGTCATCGCCGTTTCCCTTATATCGGAGATACTGGTCATCACGAATCCTTTCACGGGATATACCTGGTATTACGGGCAGGATCGTGAATTTACCCGCGGCTGGGGCGAAATGGTGATATATGTTTTTTCTGCAGCGGTCTATGTCATCACCTTCATCATCATGACACATTCATGGACAGCGCTTACAAAGGCCAGAAAGTACGCCCTTGGCTTTTCCTTCCTGTTTGCC
>JAFPYQ010000040.1 GCA_017394475.1 Oscillospiraceae bacterium
ACCGTCAAGGCCAAGAAGTATTTCTATGTGCTGCGCCCACTGCTTGCCTGCAGGCATATACTCAGAAACAACACCCCGCCGCCTATGCTCTTTTCCGAGCTGGCAGAGACTCAGCTTGAACCGGCTTTGAGGCCTGTGGTGGATGAGCTGGTCAGGGCGAAGATGCAGCAGCCCGAGATAGGCACCGGCAAGCGGATAGATGTGCTCAACGAATATATCGACAGGAGCCTGACGGAGATCGAAGCTCTCCTTTCGGAGATGCCCGATGAGCCCCCCGGGGATCGGGATGAGCTCGAGCGCCTGTTTGCTGATATCGTGCTTACGGAGAAATGATGGAACTGCAGCTTTGTATCCCATACGACAGCAATGACGAGTGGGCAAGGGGAAGGCTCGTGTTCATACGCCATTTTGCCACTGCGGGCAATGCCTGCCACAGATATATAGGCAGCACCGATGAGGGCATAACGGAGACTGCTGCGGACGCTGCCGCATACCCCGAATGTTCGTTTTTGGCGGTATCGCCCATGAAAAGGTGCATACAGACCGCAGAGCTAATATATCCCGATGAAAAGCCCCATGTATATGACGGGCTGCGGGAGTGTGACTTCGGGCTGTTCGAGGGAAAGAATTATAAGGAGCTGATGGGGGACAGCGAGCTTGCTCCCGTCTATCAGCAATGGATAGACAGCGGCGGAGAGATGCCGTTCCCGCAGGGTGAAGACCCGGCGGCTTTCAAGGACAGGGTGTGCGCCGAGTTCCTTCGCATTGTGAAGGATCATGACGATGTGACCTTTGTGGTGCACGGCGGCACGATAATGGCGGTGCTTGAGCGTTTTGCAGTCCCTCACAAGGGATTTAATGACTATAGTATAAAAAACGGCGGCATCGTGACCGCCGCAGTGATAGGGTGATCTCCCGCGGATGAACGGGATGACGAGATACAAGGGATAAACCGGATTAGTATGTCTTTCCCGCCGCAGGCGGGGAAGACATACGGAACAAAGGCAACTATTATGGCTTGTTCAGTGTTTCCCAAGGCAAGAAGATAAACATGTCTGTGATCGATTCGGAGGAATTATGGATAACAATAAAAGCGGCGCAAGGCGGTCGAGCATCATTGAGGGGATCGTGATTGCCATTTTCATACTGATAATAGCATTCACGCTCTATCTGTATTTTTCATTCAGCAATGAAGGCGCTGCACCTAACATCTTCGGCTATAACATATATCATACACAGGCGGTGAACATGCAGCCCGATATACCTGCAGGGGCGGCTATCATTGCAAAGGCATCCGAAAAGGACAAGCTGAAAACAGGCAGCGTTGCCCTGTGCTCCTTTGAAGAGGGCGTGGTGGCTGCCCGTGTGGCTGATGTGATAGATGAGGACAGCGGGCGTTCCTATATCGTCTATTATGACACAAAGCCCGCAGATACCTACAAGATACCCGACAGCAAGGTCATAGCAAGGGCGCTCTATACCAGCACGCTGCTGGGCACCATACTTTCCTTTGCTACATCCAACACAGGCGTTCTGATAGTTATAATAATCCCCAGCGTGATAATAATACTCATGCAGGCGGTAAGGATACTCAATGACAAGCACGAGCGCGAGGCCGCTATGGAGCTTGATGATCTCAATCAGGTGATGCTTGAGAACTCCTATCCCGAAGAAGCGTTCCTCCCGCAGAACTCCTACACTCCCGTTGATATAAGCGATCCCCCCCAGGCACAGGGGCAGATATCCACTCTGGCATTCACAGAGGGCGCTGCAGAAGATACGGCAGCGCAGGATCTGTTCTATGGCGCTCCGCAGGAGGAGAACAAGGCGGAGGAGACCGCACAGGAATACAAAGACATATTCGGCGAGGATGCTCCCGTACCCGCAGGAACAGCCTCCTACAGCGGGGATTTCTTCCCCGATACCGATGAGGCTGCGGTTGTCGCAGAGCCCCCTCAGCCCGGGATCATCCCCGAGGCCGCGTCCGAGACTGTTGCTCCCGCCGCTGTTTCGGATGATATATTCGGCGATACATATACACAAGAGAAAAAGCCCGCCAGAAAGAAGGGCATTTCCGAGGAAGCGAGCCTGTTCTACAGCATAACAGATGATATCTTCGGCAGCAGTGACACGGAAGAGACCGCTGCAGAGGAAGATGCTCAGGCGGCAGATACAGCGGACACCGTGCTGCTGTCCAATTCCCTCAAAGATGACCTTTATACCGGCTTTGCCGCTGAGGATAACGCACAGGAAGACAAGAAGGTATCTCTTGACAAGGATATGGATGTGTTCGGCACAGCATCTCCCGAAAGCCCCGAGATAACCCTTACCGAGAATATACTGAGCGGTATAGAGAAAAACTTTGAGAATATGCCTGCGGGCAGTGAAACAACGGTCTCTGTTGATCCTCTTGCAGGGATAATAGAAGAACAGGACAGCAAGGAAAGCAGCATAATAAGCGGCACAGCTGACAGCGAGAAGGTAGAGTCCATTGCGGATGTGTTCGAGCACAACAGACCTATGGAGGGCGAGCTCAGCCATCAGGAGCCCGCTGCAGCACCTGCGGCAGAGGAGCCTGTAAGGAAGACCGTGAAGAAGGTAGTCCGCAAGAAGCGCAAGGCTGCTACTGCCGATGAACTGTTAGGTCTTCTTGACAGCCAGTCCGAAAAGCTCAGATGATCGCTGTGGAAAAGAAAGAAAAGAAAGCAAACATATTTTCCGTATATCTGCTGGGCTTCATAATAGCCTGCTTTCTCGGGTGGGTCTATGAAACAGTGCTCACCTCCGCAGTTGAGGGGCACTTTGTGGACAGGGGAGTGCTCCCTGTGCCGCTGCTGCCTATCTATGGAGTATTCGCCGTAGCCATAGGCTTTATTCTGAAAAAGGATACCCACTGGTTCAAGGCGTTCGTCATAGGCACTGTGGGGACTACCGTCTTTGAATATATATGCTCGGTGGTCACCGAAAAGATATTCGGCTATATGCTGTGGGATTATTTCCAGTGGAAGCTC
>JAFPYQ010000390.1 GCA_017394475.1 Oscillospiraceae bacterium
CAGCAGACGGAGACTTCCACGGAAACTGCCGAGGTCACCACGACCGGGATCACCGAGGAGATCACCACAGAAGTGAGCTACCCCGAATTTGAGGACACTCCCGAAAACGCATACGAAAGGCTCAATACCTACTTCAACAGCACCGGAGAAGGCCTGCCCGATACATACGCGGGTTCCTACAGCTACTTCGGCAAGCTGTATGTGTGCATCACCACGGAGGAGCCCCCCGATTTCTGCGAGATACTCGACGGCTACACCTGCACGGAATACCGCAGGGTGAGCCATTCCTTCAATTACCTCGAGCAGACCGCAGACGAGGCAGCGTACCTTGTGGACAATGTGTTCAAGGTGACCGACAGCTATGCTGACGTGCCCTCGAACAAGGCGGTAGTTGTGGTGGAGAACGCAGATCCCAAGGATGTGCGGACATATCTTGAAACACAGCAGCTCTCATTTGAACTGAGCGAGCTTACTATAATAGTGGAACAGCAGTAACATGAACGAAGATACCATATTCAGGGAAATAGTTGAATTTTTTGCAAGATCGGAGCTTTCTCCCCGTATCAACGAGGAAAAGAATGAGATATATGTAAATGCCCCGCTGGGTAAGATCTACGAAAAGGCGGACATATTCGTGCGCTTTGCCAGGGATTACTACACCGTGGAGGCATATATAAAGACTGCCGGGCGCAATGAGGGAAAGGTATTGAGGCTCCTGAACCTCATAAACCTTTCTATGGACAACTGCACCGTGGCTCTCGATGAAGACCGCATCGTCTGCGGCTGCACGCAGTATATCGAGGGCGCCACAGATCCTCTGGTAAGGCAGAGCATATATCAGCCGATGTATACGCTGAATCTTTTCTCACCTGCTTTCAAGGCAGTTTCTGAAAACGGAAAGGATCATGCGGAGGAATTTGAAAAGATCATGGCTCAGCAGTAAGCTGACAGAACGTGTATGATGGGGGGATACCCCCGTTCAAACGCTTAACGCGGGAAAGGGTTTATTATGCTTATTCTTGAAAAGATCACCGAAAAAGATGCACTGATAATAGACGATCTCAACGAGCTCACCTTTAATGCTCCCAAGGAGCTGGTAGAGGGCTGCAAAATCGGAGATGTCATCAAATTTGACGGCGAACGTTATCATACCGATGAGCCCAAGACCGCAAAGCGCCATGAGCTTATCAAGGAACTTGAGGGCAAGCTGTTCTGATATGCCTGTAAAAGGTGTTTTCAGGACTTGCGATGCTCTTAACGGGAGGCTTTTTATCTGATGGGCAGAAAAAAGGGGCAGCAGTCGGGAAGACTGTTTGCCTTTGTGGCAGTGATGCTTGCATTGATCGGTTTCGGGATCCTGTCGATGACCGTGTTTTTCAATATCGAAAAGGTGGAGATAACAGGTTCCTCAAACTATACCTCAGAAGAGATAATGAAGGCTTCCGGTATAAAGGACGGGGATAATCTCATCCGTACCAACCTCACCAAGACCGCCGCAAAGATCGAGAAGGAACTGGTCTATGTGGGGAAGGCGCAGCTCAAACGAGTGTTCCCATCCACACTGGTCATCACCATAACCCCCGCAAAGGCGGCGGCGAACTTCATCACCAAGAAGGACACCATGGTGATAAGCGACACGGGGAAGATACTGGAGATATTCGACGAGCCCCGCGCGAGCCTGATGAACTTCTATGGTACAGCACCCGCTCCCGGGCTGCTGGCAGGGGATGTGTTCACATCGGGTGATGCCAAAAAGGATCAGACCATATTCACTCTCCTTGATTTCTTTCAGCATGAGGGCAAGGAGGACAGGCTTTCCGCCAGGATCATCGACGGGATAACCCTTGTGGATGTCACCAACCGTTCGGATCTTGTGGCGATATATGACAACAGGATAACGATAATGCTCGGTAATGTGACCAATATCACATACAATTTCAAGGTGCTGGGCACTATCATATTCAATCAGAGCAACAGCAGCGTGGTCTTTGATGAGACCACCGAGGGCACTCTCACGAAGCTCAACGATTCCTGGTCGTTCCGTTATAAGGAAGACATAGAGCAGGGCGAGAAGCAGTACCGCGAGAACCTCAAGATATATGAGGAACGCAAGGCCGAGGAAAAGGCCGCTGCGGAGAGCGAGCTTGCCGAGATAGAGGGCACTGCAGAGACCTCGTCAGAGGATGGAGACAGTGAAGAGGACGACAGCGGTGATGAGGACAGCAGCCACGACGAGAGCGGGGATGAGGACGATGAAGACGTGCCCCCTGCGGAAACTCATGAAATGCTTGAATAAAGAGCTTTTTGTGTGAAATACAGGTGAAATTTGACTGTCAAAATCACGAAAAATGCTCATTATAATTGACAAGAGCCGCAAATTAGTGTAAAATCATCAAGAGAATAAAATCCTATACTTTACGGACTTGATGATACAATGGGCATGTCTAAGAACGCTCAGAAGGCGTATGAAAAAGCATTAAAGGAAAAAAAGAAGAAACGGCGGGGCCACTGGCTCATCATACAGAAAGAGGACAGCTTCAAGGAGAAGTGCTCGAAACTGTTCACTCAGTTCTGTTGCCTGGTGGTCATAGCCTGTGTCATAGTGCTCGGGCGTGAGGTCTATCTCTCACTGTCCGCACAATATCTGAATTTTTCACTGAAAAACCTGTATGACTCGCTTACGGGGGAAACTGCCAGCGAGGAGCTGACAGAGGGAGCAAGGCATCTTCTCTCCATGAACCCCGATACCATAGGCTATATCCGCATAGATGACACTCCTGTGGATTTTCCTGTGGTGCAGGCATCGGATAATGACAAATATCTGAAAACGGCCTTTGACGGGTCATCCAACAAAGCGGGGACGGTGTTCCTTGATTTCAGGAACGTGCTCACCGCAAAGAAGCGTTCGGACAACCTTGTGGTCTACGGGCACAATCAGAGGGACCGGACGATGTTCGGCAGTCTCAAGGACTATAAGAACTCCCTTGAGCATTACAGCGCCCACCCCTATATCACATTCAATTCAAATTACCGTTCCGACAAATATCTGATATTTGCCTACTTCGTAACGGAGGTAGAGCCGAGCCAGACGGCGGACGGTGTCATATTTGACTATCACAACTACATAGACCTGTCAGACAGAGAGGTCTATGAAAGGTTTATCGCCAATATAAACGAGCGTACGCAGATAATCACCCCTGTGGATGTGAAGTACGGCGATGAATTTCTCACTCTCTCCACCTGCTCGGGAGAATTTGAGCCCTCAAGGTTCGTCATTTTTGCAAGGAAGCTGCGCAAGGGCGAGAGCCTTGATGATATAGATACCTCAGCGGCTTATCTCAATCCCGATGCACGACCCATCGACTGGAGCAGAGTCTAAGAAAAGAAAAGAGAATAAAAGGATAATGAAGAACAAACTCCCTGTAATAATAGGCGTTGCTATCCTTGCTGTGGCACTGATAGCAGTTATACTCATAGTGGTGACGACCAACAAGAAGGAGCCTGAGCCCGATGTATCATGGGAACTCTCCTCCATAGAGGAAGAGATGACCACTACCACAACAGAAGCCACCACTACCGTAACTACCACCGTGACCACCACGGAGACCACAACCGAGACCACCACAGAGACCACTCCTGCTGCCCTCACCGTTGAGGAGGAGTCTGGGGATCTTGTGATGCTCGACAGCTTAAAGAGCTACTACAACAGCAACAGCGACACAGCAGGCTGGATAAAGGTAGGCGGCACTTATGTTGACAGCGTTGTGGTACAGACAGACAACAATGACTTCTATCTCGACCACAGTTTCCAGAAGTCCTATTATTCTCACGGTGCCATCTTCGCGGATTTCAGGGGCAAGATAAACGATTATGCCCAGAACCAGTGCGACAACATCATGCTCTACGGCCATAATCAGGCTGACGGCTCCATGTTCGGCACCCTTTCCAGATACAAGATATCAAAGCAGAACACATCTAATTTCAGCTTCTACAAGGAGCATCCCACATTTGAGTTTTCCAATCTCTACCACACCTACACCTACAAGATAATAGGCATCATGGTGGTCGAGGTGGAGGATTATCAGGTGCGCCCGGATGATGAGGTGTTCGATTATCAGAACTATGTGAAGTTCTTCCCCGACCATGAGAAATACAATTTCGATAACTGGTACAAGAACGTGATGGATCGCACAGAGGTGCTCACGGGCGTTTCATGTGACCCTACGGACAAATACCTCACTCTTTCCACATGTTCAAATGAATTCGATCAGTCAAGACTGCTGATAATAGGGCGCAGAGTGCGTCAGGACGAGGATCCGGATGTGGACACATCCCTGGCAGAGCTCAATCCCGATCCCAAGGAACCGGATCTGGACTATATCTACGGCAGGTAATAAATGTATAGAAAAAGTCTGCGGGAGCTGTTGTAATGTCAGACGAAAAAACGGAATTAGACAGTATTTTAGCTGAATATGATGATATCCCCGTTCACAACGAGCAGCTCTCTAATTTCTTTGAAAAACAGGCGGCCTTCGGGAATGCATTTGTCAGCACGATAGATAAAAATCCCGATGAGATCGCGGCTCAGAGCATTTCGGAAACGGTCAATTTCGTTTCAAACGGAAAAACACCGTTCATCGACAGCAATGGCATGATCGTCATATTTGATGACGAGAAGGGGATAGACGCCACGAGCACCGTGCAGCTCGAACTTGCAAAGCTTGCCTTCGATGATATGAAGAACGGCAGGGCGGTCAGGGAGAGCACATACACGGCTGCGGATACTTCGGAAAAGAACTTTGCCCCCGATGACAATATATCGGGCGGGGACAGTGATGACAAGGACACCCATACCGAAGAGAAAAGAAACAGCAAAAAGAGCGGAAAAGAGAAAAAGTCTTTCGGAAGGCGTGTCAGGGAACTGTTCCCGGAAAAGGGCGACAGTGTGGTGGAGGTCATCCGCAAGATAATATTCCTTGCAGCGGGCTGTGTGTTCATAGGCGCAGGCGTGATGCTCGCAAGCACTCTGATACAGTCAAGAGAGGCTGTGAGCGAGCTCGAGGGTATCAGGGAAATGGTTATGACCACCGTTGCCACCACCATAAACGAGCAGGGTCAGGTGGAGACCATACCGCCTACCACCGAGGAGAGAGAGGCTCACAACGAGAGCGTCATGAACAGTTTCGTGAGCGTTTCCAACGATGTGAGAGGCTTTATCGAGATCCCCGGCTGTGATATATACTACCCTGTGGTGCAGGGAGCGGATAATGACTATTATCTCACCCACACCTACGACAACAAGACAAACAAGGCGGGAGCTATCTTCATAGATCACCGCTGTACCATATCAGCCGATTATTTCTCCCCCAACATCGTGCTCTACGGGCATAATCAGGAAGACGGGACCATGTTCGGCAACCTGAAAAACTATAAGAACAACGTGGATTTCTACAAGGAAAATCCCTTTGTCACATTCAATACGGAATTTGGTCTGGGTGACTATGTCATCTTCGGCTATTTCATCACGAATGTTTTCCCCAAGCAGGACTATTACGGTGAAGTGTTCCATTATCACGACTATATCGAACAACTATCGGATGAAGTGACATTTGACTGGTATATGTCCGAGGTGGAGGAGAGGAACCAGATCATTCCCACAGTGGATGTGGAATTCGGCGACCAGATACTTGTCCTTTCCACCTGCTCCAATGAATATGCTGATTCACGCTTTGTGGTGATGTGCAGAAGGCTCCGCCCGGGTGAGGAAAAGAGCGACTTTGACTTTGAGGGCGCCAGGATAAATCCTAACGCCAAGAAGATAGACTGGGATGCCATAATGTACGGCAGGACGGCTCCGAAGACCACTCCCACCGAGAGCACTCTCATATCCATAACCACTTCCGAAACAGAGTCTGTCACCGAGACCGAGACCACTTCGGAAGAGGAGACCACCACGAAGAAGACAAAGAAAAAGA
>JAFPYQ010000391.1 GCA_017394475.1 Oscillospiraceae bacterium
GAGGAGACCACCGCTCAGACGGAAGAGGAACAGAAGGTGGAATACTTCTCCGAGGATGATATGACCGAAGACACGGGCGGCGCATCGGAGACCACTGCTCCCGGCGGGGAGGAGGCGGCGGAGGAGACAAAGCCGAAGGTGAAGGTACACAGCATCACGGACGGTGAAGATGATCCCAGCGGCCTGCGGCGTGATGAAGAGGACACAGAGGAAGAGACCGATGAGGGAGCACCCTCAAAGCTCGACAGTCAAGGAGATCTTAGCATTGAATGAAGAGTTTAAGGCTATAGAGGAAAGATATCAGCGCATAAAGGAAAACGTTGAAAGGGTACGGAGCAGCGGTCAGGATGTGCGCATCATGGCTGTGACCAAGACTGTGGCACCGGAAAAGATAAACCATGCCATAAGCCTTGGGATAGACCTTATCGGTGAGAACCGCGTGCAGGAATATCTCTCCAAAAAAAGATGCGTATCTTCCTGCAGAGACACACCTGATCGGGCATTTGCAGACGAACAAGGTCAAGTATATCATTGACAGCGTTTCGATGATACAGTCGGTGGACAGCCTGAGACTGGCATCTGAGATCGACAGATATGCCGCGAAAGCCGGAAGGATCATGGATATCCTCATCGAGATCAACATCGGCGGGGAGGAGACCAAGAGCGGCATCGACAGCGGCAAGCTCAGAGAGCTGGCTCATGAGATACAGCAGCTCGGAAACGTAAGGCTTCGCGGGCTCATGGCTATACCGCCCGTTGGTTCCGGCGAAAACGTGTTCGATGAGATGCACGGGCTCTACGAGGAACTTAAAAGTATGCGGAACGAGCTGCCGGACGCCCGGATAGATACCCTGTCTATGGGTATGTCGGGAGATTACGAGCTGGCGGTAAAGCACGGCTCTACGCTCGTGCGCATAGGCTCCGGGCTTTTCGGAGCAAGGATCTACAGATAGACAGCACATAATGTGCGTTTATATAGACAGAGATATGAAATATAATAACTTCTGTTTTGTAAGGAGTGTATACAATGGGATTTGTGGATAATATCAAAAATGCCCTGGGTATCGATAACGGCGAGAATATGGACGATTATGACAACTATGACAACTACCAGCAGAGCGGTGGTCAGCAGAATCTCCAGCAGCGTCCTCCCGAGCCCTATCCCCAGTCAACACCGGGATATAACAGCAATAATGACAAGGTGAACATCCAGGTCACCGCGCAGCTGCAGGTGATACTTGTAAAGCCTGAGAAATTTGCCGATACCAAGGAGATAGCAAATCACCTCAACAACAAGAAGACGGTAGTGCTGAACCTTGAATCCACCACACCCGATGTTACAAGGAGAGTCATAGATTTCCTGGGTGGTGTTGCGTATGCAAACGGCGGCAGCATAAAGCCCGTGGCTCATAACACATTCATCATTACTCCGTATAACGTGGGCTTCCAGGGAGAAGAACTCTCTGAACAGCTCGAGAGCAACGGGATAATACTGTAAGCTTTATTCGGGGCTGTTATGGGATTTGACAGCGGATTTAAGGTCGCACATACGCTTTCACCTGAGGAAAGGCTGTTCCTGTCGCATATAGATGACAGCGCAGCACTTGCGTCTAAGCGGGGAAAGCCCCGCTTTACACGTTTCCTCACCACTGCACAGGCTGCATTGTGTGAGAGCTACTGCCGCTATATTGGGACAAAGTACCGCTTTTACGGCGGGTTTGCAAGCTCCGAGCGTGTGATGTGCGGTTTCTTTGGTGAATATGATGAGCCGTCGGATGAGGATTTTCCCATCACAAGGCTGCGCTTTATGGTAAGACCTCCCTCGCCCCTCACGCACAGGGATTTCCTCGGGGCAATAATGTCCCTTGGGGTGGAGCGTGAGATGATAGGCGACATAGTTGTCTGTGAGGACGGTGCATATACTGCACTATGCTCAGAGATAACTGATCCTGTCTCCATGCTGGAGAAGGTGGGAAGTACAGGGCTAAAGTCCGTCGAAGTAGTTTACGATGATGATATATCATCGGTGTACAGGTTCGAGGAGATATCCTCAACGGTAGCATCCCTGAGGCTCGATGTTCTTGTGAGCACGGCAGTGCGGCTTTCCAGAGAAAAGGCGTCACAGCTGGTACGGCAGGGCTTCGTGAGCGTTTCGGGTGCCTATGATGCCCGGCCTGCGACCACCCTTGAACAGGGACAGGTTTTTTCGGTGCGGGGATACGGCAGGTTCATCCTTGATACAGTGGGCAATGAGACAAAAAAAGGCAGGATACATATTAGGATCTTAAAATATCTATGATAGCTGAATTACAGCGAAGGGGTGCAAGATGATAACCGCAAATGATGTAATGAAAAAGGGTTTCGAGCAGACCAAGCTCGGTTACCGCATGGAAGAAGTGGACGATTTTCTCGGACAGGTAGCAGATACTCTCAGGGCGCTCGAAAGCGAAGTAGAGCAGATGCGTGCCGAGAAGGACGAGGATGACAACAAGATAGCAGTTCTCGTGGCAAGCATAAAGGATTATCGTGCCAAGGAGGATGCCATCA
>JAFPYQ010000392.1 GCA_017394475.1 Oscillospiraceae bacterium
GCGTTCGGCAAGTTCATAGCCACCATAAGGGCTGATGGCGGCAGAGCCTGCATAGATTACATCGTTTAAGCTGATCCCCCGCTTTTACGGCGGGGGTATTTGTAAAAATACAGAGAAAAAATGAGGAATAAGATCATGATCAAAGCATTACCCATCACCAAGCACTACACCCGCTGGAACTGGCGGACGCAGCAGAATGAGGACTACACCGAGAGCGTTGTGCAGTTCATCCTGAACACACCGAAGAGCACCTATTCATTTGCAGCCCTTGAATGTGGTTATCTTGCGCATATCTATTACGGAAAGCGCACCGATGATGAAGACCTTGTGTACCTTATGCGCCTGGATGAGAACCCCTTTACCCCGAAGGTGAATTCTTGCGATATGGGCACATTCATGGACAATACGCCATTTGAGTATCCTACAACGGGAAAGGGTGACTACCGCGAGCCTGCCCTTATGATAATGGACAGCGAGGGTCAGAGCCTGGTGGATCTGAAATACAAGGGCTATGAGATAACAAGCGGAAAGCCTCAGGTTTCTCAGGAGCTGGAGGATATGACCGTTACGCTCCCTGCCACATTCGCAGGTGAAGGGGAGGCGCAGACTCTGGCAGTGACCCTTGCGGATGAGCGCACAGGCCTTGAAGCGGTGCTTTACTATACAGCCTTTGAAAAGCTGGATGTCATCGCCCGCAGCGTCATCATCACCAACAAGGGAGACAAGGCGTTCGATATCCGCCGTGTGTTCAGCACATCAGTTGACTTTGACAGTGATGCATACGATCTTATCACACTCAACGGCACATGGGCAAGAGAGCGCGCCATAGAGCGTTCAAAGCTCCATCACGGAAAGCAGGGCGTAGATTCAAGGAGAGGCGAATCCTCCCATCAGAACAATCCCTTTATCGCACTTGTATCCCACAATGCAGATGAGGAGACAGGGGAGGCTTATGGGTTCAACCTGGTGTACAGCGGCAACTTCTTTGCCCAGGCAGAGGTGACACAGTTCAGACGCACCCGTGTTTCTATGGGCATAAACTCCTTTGATTTTTCCTGGACCCTTGAATGCGGCAGGTCCTTCACAGCTCCCGAGGCAGTGATGGTCTACTCCTGTGAGGGCATCGGATGTATGTCCCGCACCTATCATGATCTGTACAGGCAGCACCTTATAAGAGGTGAATACAAGGATAAGGCCCGTCCCGTTCTCATCAACAACTGGGAGGCTACATACTTCGATTTCGATACGGACAAGCTCATCGCCATCGCAAAGGAGGCCGCAAAGTCTGGTATCGAGATGCTGGTCATGGATGACGGATGGTTCGGCAAGAGAAATACTGATAACTGTTCCCTTGGCGACTGGGTAGTCAATGAAGATAAGCTCAAAGGAGGACTTAAACATTTAGTCGATGAGGTGAACAAGGCAGGCCTCAGATTTGGTATATGGTTCGAGCCCGAGATGATATCTCCGGACAGTGATCTCTACCGTGCGCATCCCGACTGGGCGATACAGGTGAAGGGCAGCTCACAGACCCTTTCGAGGACGCAGTATGTGCTGGATTACAGCCGCAAGGAGGTAAGAGACAACATCTATTCCCAGATAAAGGCCATAATGGACAGTGCCAATATCGAATATATCAAATGGGATATGAACAGACAGATAACAGAGCCGGGTTCTGCAGCCCTTCCCGCTGGCAGACAGCGAGAGCTGTGGCACAGGTATGTGCTGGGCGTGTATGATCTGCAGAACAGGCTCACCACCGATTATCCCCATCTGCTGCTGGAAAACTGTTCGGGCGGCGGTGCACGCTTTGATCCGGGTATGCTCTACTTCTCGCCCCAGATATGGACATCTGATGATACTGATGCCATCGAAAGGCTGAAGATACAGCACGGCACATCCCTGTGCTACCCCTGCTCATCTATGGGCGCCCATGTATCAGACTGCCCCAACCACACCGTAGGCCGCACCACACCATTCTCCACAAGGGGAAATGTGGCTATGGTGGGTACATTCGGCTATGAGCTGGATATCACCAGGATACCCGAGGAGGACAGGGCACAGATACCCGTTCAGATAGAGCAGTTCAAGAAATACAATCCGTTGGTGCGTGAAGGGGATCAGTACCGCCTGGGCGATATGTTTTCGGATAACTCCCATGACGCATGGATGTTCGTTTCAAAGGACAAGAAAGAGGCGGTGTTCACAGCCGTTCAGGTGCTTAATCGTCCCAATTTCCACAGCAGGCGCATAAAGCTCAGGGGCTTATGCCCGGATAAAAACTATCTCTCCTCTCAGACAGGGGAGGTACACAGCGGTGCCACACTTATGAACTGCGGCATCAACATCGAACTGTCCGGTGACTTCTCGTCGGTGGTTATAGGATTTACCGAAGTATGACCTTGCTCCCTCTCTGTACACCGCTGCAGAGAGGGAAAATTTAAAGAGGTGGACATAATGGATGAAAAATGGTCGGACATGAATAAGCTGATGCAGCAGCAGATAAAGAAAAGAGAGACCTTTGAGCAGGGCATATCGACATTGCTTGAACTGCGCTGCGACCTGATGGAGACTATATTCTCATTCAAAAAGGAACTGTCTCCCCGGGACTTTTCCGCCATACCCTTTATAAATGCAAAGGGTTATCACAATAAGACCATCGCCTATTCACTGTGGCATATTTTCCGCATAGAGGATATTGTCGCCCATACACTGATAAACAATGATGAGCAGGTCTTCTTCTCCGGGGGCTATCGGGACATCACAGGCTCACCCATTATCACCACGGGCAATGAGCTGGTAAGGGAACAGATATCAGATTTTTCCGCTAAGCTCTCTGTTGATGGGCTGTATTCCTATATCACCGATGTGTCGGACAGCACGAAGCGCATATTATCCGGGTTTTCCTTTGATGATATGAAAAGACGCTTCGGGGATGAGGACAAAGAGAGAATAAAGGCTCTCGGTGTGGTATCAGAGGACGAGAATGCCATCTGGCTGATCGACTACTGGTGCGGCAAGGACATCGCAGGTCTTGTGAAGATGCCGTTCTCGCGGCACTGGATAATGCATACCGAGGCGAGCGTCAGGATCGCAGAAAAGCTCTCTTCCCTGAGAGAACATGAAAAATGCTGGAGCCGATAAAAATTTTTCGTTAAAATACTCAAAACCACTTGATTTTTTTTAGAAAATATGCTAAAATAAATATCTGTGTGGTCTCATATATCATGAGGCCTGAAAGCTATAGTTTTATAAAGGTGATATAATGAACGCTATTCAGATAATCGGCGGTATACTGCTCATACTCTGCAGTATCTTCCTCGTTGTGATAACTCTTATGCAGTCTCAGAAGCAGCAGGGCATGACCAGCGCTATCCAGGGCTCCAACAATGACAGCTTCTATAACAAGAACAGCCAGAACACAAGGGAGCGCGCACTCGAAAGGCTTACCAAGATAGTTGCGTTCCTGTTCTTCGCAGCAGTTGTTATCATCAATATTATTGCAGCAGTTTCCAAGTAAGAGGTATATATGGCAAAGATTCAGATGAAAACTCCCCTTGTCGAGATGGACAGGGACGAGATGACAAGAGTCATCTGGCAGATGATAAAGGATAAGCTCATAACTCCCTTTGTGGATCTCAAGACCGAGTACTACGATCTGGGTCTCGTTCACAGGAATGAGACCGATGACAAGGTAACAGTGGATTCTGCCGAGGCTACAAAGAAGTACGGCGTTGCTGTAAAGTGTGCCACCATCACACCCAATGCAGCAAGAATGACCGAATATGACCTGAAGGAGATGTGGAAATCCCCCAATGGCACCATCAGAGCCATACTCGATGGTACAGTATTCAGAAAGCCCATCCTTGTAAAGGGCATCA
>JAFPYQ010000393.1 GCA_017394475.1 Oscillospiraceae bacterium
CCTTGATGTCATTTGATTCGAAAGTGTTGACTATGTTCATATATTCCGTTTCAGTGATGCTGTCGCAGGGGTCGTATTCTGCCAGCTTGTAGCGGCATGATCCCAGTACCGTGGACGGAGTTTTTTTCAACAGTTCAACATCATGATCGGATGTAAGGACATTGTTCAGGGATACGAGTTCATTGCCTATCATGCCCTCTATCCCGTTTATAGAACCATAAACAGTGTCAATTTCCTCACATTCCACAGCTGCCCTGAATATCCCTGCAAGGGATGCGTTTATTGCCGCAGTTGGTCCTCCCGACTGTGCTACTGCGATATTAAATGACATAGTTCCTCCTCATAGATTATCTTTTTCCTTTTTCTTCATACAAAAAAACATCTGTTTTATTCCTTCTCAAAACAGATGTTTTTGATCCCTCCGCTATTCCTCAACGTGTTCCAGACCTATCTCTATTATGCTTCTGACATGTTCATCGGAAAGGGAATAGAATACTATCTTCCCGTCCTTCCTGAACTTCACCAGCTTGTTGTTTTTGAGCACCCTCAGCTGATGTGAAACTGCGGTCTGTGACAGTCCCAACAGCTGTGCGATATCATTCACGCACAATTCATTATCGAGCAGTGCATAGAGTATGCGTATCCGCGTACTGTCCCCGAAGACCTTATACAGCTCGGCAAGATCGTATAATACGTCATCCGACGGCATCTTTGCTGTGAGTTTCTTTACGATGTCATCCCGTATTGCCAAATATTCTTCCATCTTATACTCCTGCTAAGTGTAGTCAGATATTTTTTATCAGTTCGGAAACAGGAATGCCGTCTATGGTGACCCCCGTGAGCTGTGATGAACTGAGTTTAAGCCCGTCAAGACGACAGTTTTCGATGACAGCGCCCCTGAGGTCGCAGCCGGACAGCTTTATCCCTGTGAGATCCACATTTTCAAGCTTACCGTATTTGATATCCCCGCATTCCATTTCAAGGCCAGACAGTGTTACATCCTTTATCTGAGCATTTGAAACATTTGCATCGGATAGTTCAAGATTTTCAAGCATCACGTTATCGAGCAATGCAGAAAGCAAGGATGAACCCATAACGGTCATCTCAGCACAGTCGCAGTCCGCAAGGGTGACCGCATTGAACTTGCAGTCCTTTATGACGGAATTGGAGAAATCACAGTTTATACTGTCCTCAACTCTAACATTTTCAAGCAGCATTTTATATCACCAAAAGCCTTATCTGACGAGTCTGCCTTCTTCCATTACCACTTTGCCGTCTATCATGACAGTGTTTACTTCCGAGCCATTGGAGGAATAAACGAGAGCTGCCACCATATCATTCTTAGGGGTAAGATTTACACTGTTAAGGTCTATGATCACAAGGTCGGCTTTCTTTCCTGCAACTATCTCACCGATGTCCTTATCCATGCCCAGAGCCTTTGCGCCGTTTATGGTAGCCATTTTCAGCACCTCATCCGCGGAGCAGACTATGGGGTCTTCATATACGCCCTTCTGGAGAAGTGCGGCGAAGTTCATTTCGGAGAACATATTGAGAGTGTTGTTGGATGCCTGCGAATCCGTTCCTATGCACACATTCACTCCCTTTTCAAGGAGCTTCTTAACAGGCGCGATGCCGTTTGCAAGCTTCAGATTGCTCTTTGGATTGTGCAGCACGCTCACATTCTTTTCCTTGAATATATCTATATCCTCATCGGTGATATGAACGCAGTGAGCGGCACAGGTAGGGATATCAAAGAACCCCATGTCATACAGATAGCGGACAGGTGTCTTCCCCGTCTTCTTTATGCAGTCTTCCACCTCACGGCGGGATTCGCTCAGATGGATATGGAAATCCTGATGCAGTTCCTTTGCTTTTTCGATGAGGAACATCAGGTAATCCTCACCGCAGGAATAGATAGCATGGGGACCAAGCTTGAATGAGATCAGTGGATCATCCTTATACAGCTCACAGTCTCTGAGATGCTCGTTCAGGCGGCGGATACCGCCCTCATCGTTGCGGTCTTCGCCCACAAGTCCTCTTGTGATGACTGCGCGCATCCCGAAGTCATGAGCAGCCCGCGAATCGGCATTCGGGAAGATGTTCATGGACATGAATGTGGTCGTGCCCGTCCTTATCATCTCTTCACATGAGAGGCAGGACCACTTGTATGCCTGCTCGGTATCGAGCCTGTCCTCACGGGGGAGGATATTGCCGAACAGCCAGTCATCAAATGACAGATCATCTGCCAGATTGCGGAATACCGACATATAGATATGGGTGTGTGCGTTTATCAGTCCCGGGATGACCATCTTTTCCGAACCGCTTATCACCTTGTCGGCGATAAATCCTTCGGGTGCGGTGCCAACTGCTGTTATCCTGTCATCAGTGATGCATATATCGCCTGTTATCAGTCCATCGGGAGTATATATCAGTGCCGAAGTTATTTTAGTATTCATAATTGATCCTTTTTGTGATGACCGATGTGCCCCATACTGTTATGGAACAGATCAAAGCAGATGTGCTCTTATCTCCTCGCCTGTCTTGTTGATAAGATATGCAGGAGGGATATCGAATATGGTCTTGCAGCCCGTAACGCCTTCGGCATTCAGCCTGTAAGCAGCCCTTGCGAACGCGCAGAGCACACTTGATGTAAATTCGGGGTTTGAATCGAGCTTGAGTGAGAACTCTATGACATGCTTAGTGCTGCCGTCCCCTGTTACGCCTGTGCGGATGACAGAGCCGCCGTGAGGGATCCCTGAATGATCCCTGTCGAGTTCTTCCTCGCTGATGAAGTGAACTGTGGTATCATAATCTGCAAAATAGTTAGGCATAGTCTTGATCTTGCGTTCAATCTCGCTCTTATCAGCGCCCTCTGCAGCTACCACAAAGCACTCTCTTGTTTGCTTCTGTCGGGGTGGGAGCGCGGGGCCTTCACCTCGGCGAACGCGCTCCACAGCCGCGGGCACGGGGCGCGGGGC
>JAFPYQ010000394.1 GCA_017394475.1 Oscillospiraceae bacterium
GAAAACGATAGACCGTAATAAAGAACTGCTTTTCCTGCGTGAGAGAATATCCGGAAACTATGACCTGAGCGATGAACGATACATTCTGAAAGGCACTGAACTTACGATAGATGAGATTGGTTCGCCGACCTTTGCAGGTATCCGCCAGAGAGATATGAACGGTAAGCTTGAATGCAGGGTAGATATTGACAGCGGAGAAGCGGGAATATCAGTGTTTATGGATGAATCACATCACTATGACATAAAGCTGCGTGATAGCGGTGGGATCTGTGAAACTGTGCTGACACTGAACATAGGCAGTATAAAGCATGAGCAGAAGGTAGTATCGCTGACAGGAAAACAAGCTGTACTGAAAATATCCTTTGACAGCCATAATTATCATTTTTATGTAAACGGTGAATATATGGGCAGTGCGGGGACAAGATATCTTTCCTCGGAAATTTCAGGCGGATTTACGGGTGTATTGTTCGGAATGTTCGCACAAAATGGTGGTATCGGTACATTCAGCGGGTTCAGGCTTGCATATTCCGGAATAACGTGATAAAAAGTCATCGTGTATATAACTGAACTTAAAGACATATTTTTGTGACAGGAGTAAAACATATGAAACGTACTTTAGCAATTTTGATGTTTACTGTAATATGCGCAGTAATTTCAGCGGGATGCTCTTCTTCGTCAAAAGTCGATTTTGACTCGCCCAATGCTGTCATTGAAGCTACTTTAGCAGCACATCCCATTCAGGAAGGAGAAATTTACGGAATATATGATGACCTGAAGGGCAAGACAGTTTCCGTAAAAACGAATAATTACAAAGAAAATGATATAGTCCTTCTCTACGATGGACTATATAATAGCAATACTGTCAATGTATTTATTGGTGGTCTTTATGATTCAAGCGGCAAACCCCTGACCGATTTTGATTATAAAAAGGGAGATACCGTTGTGGTTGAGATAGATTCGGTTGATTTCAGAGGTACCAAAAACGGGAAGCTCAGAGAGTATTTTATCAATACTGTGCTTCCAGACAAAACCAAATAGCAGCATTATTTTGTGCCCATGGTAATACTGGTGAATGGGAGGATTTTGGAGACTATCATGACAATTGTTATTGACGGAAAAAAAGCCGATACCAGACCAAATTCATTATACATTGGTGCGGGAATGGTCAGCGCCAACAATTCATCAAGATTGCTGATGGATTATAAGGATGAACATCCCGAGGAATATCACAGGATACTTGAGTACATATTCGGTGAGAATGGCATCAGGGTAGAACATCTGAAAATAGAGATGGGCTCTGATATAAACTCATCTTCGGGAACAGAACCGTGTATCATGAGATACATGGATGAGAAACCCGATCCGCACCGTGGTGCCGGCTTCATGCTATGCAGGGACGCAAAGATGATAAATCCCGAACTCACTCTTGATATGCTCTGGTGGAGCGAACCAAAATGGGTGACAGATTCGGAAGATGTATATGACGCAAGATACAGATGGTATAAGGCAAATCTTGACAGTGCATATGAAGAATACGGGCTGATCTTTGACTATGTCAGCGTCGTCAGGAATGAACGCGCTCATGATGTGGAATGGATAAAGTATTTTGTGAAAAGGCTGAAAGCGGAAAAGGACTGCCCTTATGACTATTCGTCTATCAAGATAGTCGGCGGTGAAGAAGTCTGTACATGGGGTTTTGCCAAAAATATGACCGACGATGAAGAACTCCGTGACCTTGTTGATGTGTTAGGAAGCCATTATACATCGTCGTCGTCTTCAAAAGCACAGAAATTGTCAGAAAAGTGCGAAAAGCAGTTATGGGTCAGCGAAGCATCATCCCCTATGAGATATTCGGAGACATATCGTTTTGACAAGACCCATTCAGCATTGGGCGGGCTCAATGGCGCTCTTGATATTGCAAACCGCATTATTGCCATGTATCCTATGGGTAAAATGAACCTGTATGAGTATCAGCCTGTTGTTTCTGCCTTTTATGACGGCGTTTGTTACGGATTCAAGCAGCTGATACTTGCAAATACTCCATGGAACGGCAGTTTTACATTGGATACAGGATATTATATATCACTGCATTTTTCTCAGTTTATCAGAAAAGGCTGGGCGTTTATCCCAGATTCCTGTGCCTCTGACTGTAAGGTGGGCGGAGACGGTCATTGTCTTGAGGGCGGCAGATATACTTATATGACCTGCGCTGATATGCAGACTGGTGATTATTCAGTTGTGATCACCAATACAACGGATGATCCGATAGAATATACCTTTGTTGTAAAAAACACAGCAAAAGCGGATTCCAGGCTCAATGTATATCTATCAACGGGAATTGAGGGTAAGACAGCGAACTTCCTTTCACGGATGCCCGATATATTGCCCGAGAAATGCGGGCATGGCAATACATTCACATATACTGCCGCACCAAATTCCATTACTACGATATCTACCATATGTGCAGATATATCATTGTTCTATGACAGCCCAGAAAATACTGTGATGCTTCTTCCATACTCCGATCCGTTCAGAAATGATGAAAAATTCAGCTACCGCGGTGGCGCGCCGAAATACACCACGGATCAGGGCGGTGCATTTGAAGTAATGGATGATTCTCTTACTCAGATTATCACAGAGCAAACAAAGGCAGAGGAATGGGGATATACTCCCGAGCCCACCACTTGTCTGGGTGATGACAGGTGGTACAATTACAGCGTATCTGCTGACATCTGCCTTGACGATAATGATGATGCGTATGCAGGTATAGGGCTGCGCTATTCTCTTGCTTGTACAGGCCGTCATGGTTATTACCTTCTGATATCACAGAATAAATGGCAACTTATGAAAAATGATACCATTCTTTCGGAAGCAGAGCATGAGCTTGATGTGCATACCTTCA
>JAFPYQ010000395.1 GCA_017394475.1 Oscillospiraceae bacterium
CGTCGGGTTTGTCTGTGTCTGAAAAATATGACAGTGCTGGATGGAACACCTCCGAAAGGCCGCTGGCATTTTCGGGAGACCGCATCGTATTCCTGAGATCAAAGCTTTCGGGCGGCAGCGGAAAGCTGTATATAGTATCCTGTGACAAGGATGGCAAAGAACGCAGAGAGACCGAGATCAGGGATAAATGGAGCACTTCGTACACATGGCATAAGAAGTTTTCCACACTGGTACAGTATAAGGACAAGATATACTACAACACCGCAAGAGCCGTTATGATGTACGATCCCGAAACAGGTAACTCCGAACAGATCTACAGATACGATAAGAAGGACAGATGCCTCACAGGGATAGTTATAGAAGACGGGTATATCTGCGGGTATTTTTCAAAGAGCCCGTCGGGAACATCTGTAAAGGAAAAACTCATTTCGCTCGATGACGGGAACTGATAAGGACATGAGCCGGGAAAGCCCGATGAAAATGCGATTTTATGTCAATGAGGAGGAAATATGGGAGAAAAACGTTACACTGTCACATTGAAGGAGATAATCGACGAGTTCAACCTTGAAGCGATACATCTCCCCATAGATGCGACAAAACTGCTTGTGAATGAGACGGAGATAAACCGTCCCGGTCTGCAGCTCATAGGATTTTACGAATACTTCAACAATGAGAGGATACAGATAGTCGGCAAGACCGAATTTGCATATCTCACCACCCTTGAAGAAGATGTAAGGCGTGAACGCCTTGAAATGCTCTTTGCCCAGAGAGTCCCTGCGCTCATTATAACAAGAGAGCTGCCCTATTTCCCCGAAATGACCGACCTTGCCGCACAGTACGAGACACCTCTGCTGCGCTGCCGTGACAGCACGTCCAGCTTTATGTCCGCACTTATCGCATATCTGAATGTGCACCTTGCGCCGAGGATAACCCGCCACGGCGTACTTATGGAAGTATGCGGTGAAGGTATGCTGATACTGGGCGAACGCGGTGTCGGTAAGTCAGAGACGGCTGTGGAGCTCATCAAGAGGGGACACAGGCTCGTTGCGGATGATGCTGTAGAGATACGCAAGGTTTCCAATATATCCCTTGTGGGCTCATCCCCCGAGAATATACGCCACTTCCTCGAACTCAGAGGCATAGGTATCGTGAATGCCCGCCGCCTGTTCGGTATGGGTTCTGTAAAGGTAACGGAAAAGATAGATCTTATAGTTGAGCTGGAGCCCTGGGATACCGAAAAAGTATACGACCGCATGGGCGTTGATATGAACTACACATCCATCCTTGGTGTAAAGGTGCCTGTGGTGACTATCCCCGTAAAGCCCGGACGAAACCTTGCGGTCATCCTGGAAGTTGCCGCTATGAACAACAGGCAGAAGAAGATGGGCTACAACGCTGCTCAGGAACTCCTCGACAGCCTCGGCCTCGAATCCGATAAAAAAGAAGTAGTCAAGAAATGGGATATCTATTGAAGATATCCGTTGATGACACAAGTCATACATAACAGAGGTCACTATGGTCAACACATTGGCATATTTATACGGCGAGGATGCCGTACAGGTACAGAAATTCAGGATAAACAAGAATATCGAGGCATTCAGAAGGCTCTACGGTGACAGAGGCGAAATACGCATCTTCTCCGCTCCCGGCAGGACGGAGATAGGCGGGAACCACACCGATCACAACAAGGGACGCGTTCTCGCTGCGGCTGTGGACCTTGATATTGCGGCCGTTGTAAGGCCTGAGAGCGGGAATGTCATCAGGATCAAATCCGCTGGCTTTGATGAGGATGTTGTGGATATATCCGATCTCTCCGTAAAACAG
>JAFPYQ010000396.1 GCA_017394475.1 Oscillospiraceae bacterium
CCTCTGGGTATTCATCGTAGGCCCTCTGGCAGGTGCTGCACTTGCCGCAGTAGTTTACAAGGCGATCGAAGAATGATCCGATAGATCTGTACATTTGACTTATAGGACCCGGAACGATCCTGCGCGATCGTTCCGAGTCCTTTCTTTGTATGCTCCGAGGAAGTGTATTTCTTGAAATTTAATAAAAATATATCGAAAAACAATAAAAAAGTATTGACAAACAAAAAAATATGTAGTATACTATATTCAGTTGAGATTCAAAAACCGCCGTATCGCTTAAGAAAAGCGTTTTCGTGAAAGACCCACAAATACGGCGTTCATCGGTTTTTCAAGCGGTTCACAGTCGGTATCAGAAAGGGTTCCTGATTATGAAAAAAGATCTTTCCATAAAATTTACCAGAATAGCCACAAGGGCTGCGATAGTACTCTCCGCAGTATCATTGTTCGTCATGCCCTGGGCTGCGAAATTCTATGCATGGAATGTATCCATTTACGGGGATGATGATATATATGTGCCTCTCCTCATTACATTCTATATATGTGCGGCTGCGGGCTTCTGCATACTCTTCATCCTTGACAGGCTCGTGGGCAATATCTCAAAAGGTGAGGTATTCACGGATGAAAATGTCAAATCCCTTCGCAGGCTGTCATATCTCTGCCTGTTCATAGCACTTGTGGCGCTCATTTTTTCTTATTTCCGATTTCTTTCCCTTATAATCACATTCTCCGCACTGTTTTTCGCATTGTTGCTGCGTGTGATAAAGAACTGCTTTGAAGAGGCGGTACGGCTCAAGGAAGAAAATGATTATACGATCTGATAAGGAAAAAGCTATGATAACTATAAATCTGGATGTAGTAATGGCAAAGAGGAAGATAAGTTCGGGTGAGCTTGCTGATAAGGTAGGCATCACTCAGGCAAATCTGTCCATTCTTAAAACGGGCAAAGCGAAAGCCGTGCGCTTTTCTACGCTCGAAAAACTGTGTGAAGTTCTGGAATGTCAACCCGGGGATATTCTTGAATACAAAAAGGGTGAATGACCCATATACGATCAGAAAACAACAGAAGTGAGGAATTATCATGGATGAGAACAGGAACGAAAGCATAGAACAGAATATGATGGCACCACCGCCTGTGCCGGTGTATGAAGGAGCAGGCAGCGCTTATACGGGTAATGTGGACATACCGAAGACTTTTTCCGACAGGGAGCATGTACTGGCGCTTATTTCAGTAGCGCTGGGATATATGCTGATCCGCCTGTGCGGGGTCACACTGCTCAGTGAGGAAGCCATCGGCATCGGGGCAGCGTTCACATTCCTGTGTATCACAGTGTACTGCACTGTGTTCAGCAGACCCGAAAAGGACGCTCTGACTGGGCATATCATCAGGTCTTTTATAGCTGCAGCATTTTCGGCGAATATTTTCCTCACCGGAAATATTGTGATACAACTGCTCTCTGCGGTCTTTGTGGTGCTCGTGCTCGTCTATGACAGATTCAGCATCAGCAGTGAGAGTTTCCGAATCATCCGCCCAGAATTTCTTGTGGATATGCTCTCCGCCATATTCTCTCCGCTGATAAATCTGTTCGGCAACATCCCTGCATACAAGCTGCGCCGCAAGCCGGGCAAAACAGCGGGAAGCATCTGCCTGGGGCTCTTCATAGCGATCCCTTCCACATTTATCGTCATGGTGCTGCTGGGTTCTGCAGATGCAAGGTTCGGCGAGATACTTTCCGCTGTATTTGATCTGCTTTTCGGCAACTGGTTCACAACCCTGATAAATACCATCATCTATATCGCCATAGGCATCCCTGCGGGAATGTACATATTCTCCATGTGCCGGAGCAGCAAGGAAAGCAGCTTTACGGATATCGGGTATCAGGGCACGAAGGGCTTTATCTCTCCGCTGACCTGCTTTGTATCGGTAGTACCCGTATGCCTTACATATCTGGTGTTCTTCTTCTCACAGCTGAGTTACTATGTCAGTGCGTTTGCTGCCATTCTTCCCGAACGGGCTCAGACATATTCATCTTATGCAAGGGACGGATTTTTTGAACTGTGCGCGGTGGCAGTGATAAATCTCCTCATCATTATGGCGGTATTCCTTTCATCAAAGCGCGAAAAGGCAGGGGATGAGCCTCATATCCTCATCAAAGTCATATCCGCTGTGCTCAGTGTGATGACCGTAATACTCATCGCTACAGCTCTGAGGAAAATGATGCTCTATATCGAGGTGTACGGTCTGACACAGTTAAGGCTCTACACAAGCTGGTTCATGGTGCTGCTTTCCCTGATGTTCATTTATATCGCAGTAAGGCAGATGTTCAGGTTCAACATTGCAAGGGCATTTGTACTGACATTTACCGTTATGTTCGCTGTGCTGGCATTCTGCCGTTCGGACAATATCATAGCCGGATACAATCTTTCAAGATATGCACAGGGCAGCCTCAGTGAGCTCAATATCTCTACTCTTGATACCCTTTCCATAGACTGTATCCCTGCTGTGAGAAAGTATTCCGGACTGCTTTCCGCACAAGATACTATTACGCTTGAGGACTATATCACAAAAAGGACAGAAAGACACTTTGCTCCCGAGGCCGCAACTTTAGGGGATATACTGTATTGAAAAAAATGAAGATTGTCGGAAAAATATTCGCGGTATCGGCAGCTGTTCTTATGATCGTTATCATTATTATCGGAATTATCCTTCATAATGAAAGAGTAATGTACCGCGAATATATCCCCGAATATGGTATCGAGATACTGATACTATCGGAAGAATCCGAAAATCCTTTTGATATAATACCGCTCCATACTGTCGAATGTACACTGTATGTAAAGCATAAGGGATTATTCGGCAGAGTGATATATAAAAAGCCGTTCCTTTTCCGTGACTATAAGTCCTGCTTTAAGAATTATTCAAGGAATATTGTAAAATATCATGTGGATGAAAATAAACTCATTATCGAGCTTAAATATACAAATAGCGGGATAAATTACAATCCGAGGTTTTATGTTGATATATGAATATTGATAACACCTGTGCCGAAGAAGTAAGTTCAAAAAGTACAAAAGCCATAGAACTGTTAAAGCTCGTGTTTTGGGTGATATTCGCCCTGTGTGCGCCGTTCATAATTCTGTTCATCGTTCTGCTGTTCTTGTTGTGGTATACTCCCACATATCATTCATTCGGTACAGACCGAACAGCAAAGATGGAGGATATCTTCCACATCATCGTTACAAATGATATAAAGCTGATGGAATACAGGGATGAAAGTATGTTCACTCAGATAAATCATTTTCTGATAATAGAAACGGATGATTACGAAAAATTTATACATGATAATATAAATGAGCCTGTTGAGAAAAAGACAGTAAACAATCACCTCGACGATTTCGGGAAAGCTCCTTATTACACCTACAAGGCGGGCGGGTTAGACTGCCGTGTGTCGGTATACTCTGAAGAAAACGGGAAATATGAGATACATATAGATGCGTATGACTGATCGTAAACATCAGACAATGCCATAACCAAAACTGCGATACCTGAATAAATGAAGGGAATATGATAATGGTCGCATCGGAAAATCCCAAAACGAAGATATCAGCTAAAAGTCGGACGATGACAAAAAGCATCGTGAAAAAGGCGTTTATATTACTTGGCATTCTGGGTTTTATCAGAATAATATCTTTTGTCTTTCCGGTATCGGGGCTGTATGTCAGAGTCTTTTACACAACTAACAGAAACGAACTCAGCTATATCGTCGAGCATTTCGATGACATAAATACAAACAGCCCTCAAAGTCTATGGATAGACCTGAACGAATTGATGGCGTTGGAAAACAAGGATGCTTTCTTTGCGATAATGAAAGTTCATCTTCTTGGAAATGTATGTCAGATATCCCATTATGCACATTCCGGTCAGGGAGACAATATGAATGAAGTTATATTCGATTTTGCAACGATTTTCGGTGATCGTCTTATATATACAGAAAATGAGCCGCATAATTACAAGGACGAATTAGAGAATGGGAGAATGATCTCTTCATGCACTTATGAGAAGATAACTGATAACTGGTATCTTGAAAGGGCGAGATAGATCATAAGATCGGGAAATACGATGACGGATGATGATGCTGTATACACATAAATTTGAAATATGAGATACAGATAGAGGTGTATGACTGATCATTATGAAAAAAATTTTTAAATTATCACTGCTCTTGATTATCATTCCGCTTTTTTTCATGCTTCGTCCGCTTGTTTTCATAGCTGGATGGGAATTTGAGGAATACAGCGCAAAGCAAAAAGAGATACAGCGATTTATCAACGAATTTGAACGGTATCGAGTATTTTTTGAGGAGATAAACAATATCGTTTTAAAATACCCCGATATGAAGGACTGTATCATATATTTTGAAATCGGATATACCGATCCTCTGTTTGATGAAAATGACAGTATTATGATAAGTACTCTTGCGGATATGATCTGCAACAGTTATGGCTATACCCGTAGAAACAATTATTTGTTTATGATAGAGTATATCAACGGACAAATTTACTACAAATTCACAGAATGTGAATACATCTTCATGTATTCTGAGGTTAAAGATCCAGTTCCCGATGGGGAACGTTCGAGGAACAAGGAATTCAGACGATACAGGCTTGACGATGATATGTACCTTTTTGCTGCAAAATAACTGCTGTTAAAAATTTTCACGGCAGTTTTTGCTTTTATACTTGCAAATTTCCCGATAATGTGGTAGAATAATCCATATTTGCGATCAACGTTTCACACGCACGCAAATGACAAAGTGAAATGTAAAGACCCGAGGAAGAAGATATGAAGAACATGAAGAAAACAGCGGCATTTATCACCGCAGCGACTATGATAATGAGCCTTTCCGCTTGTAAAGGCGATGTACAGACACCAGCTGTACCCGCATCGGATACACAGGCGCAGGTGACGGAACATCAGGCCGCCGAAGCCGCAAATCCCGCGGTAAAGCCCGCAAGGGATATACCATCCATCGAGCTTGTGAAGGAAATGAAGGTGGGTTGGAACCTGGGAAACACCTTTGATGCTGTAATAGGCTCTCCCAACGGAACGGAGACCCCGAAGGACTGGGAGACCGCATGGGGACAGCCCGAGACCACCAAGGCACTTATAGACCAGGTAGCCGCACAGGGCTTCAATGTGTTCCGTCTGCCTGTCACATGGGACGGAAAATTCGGTGAAGGTCCGGACTACAAGATAAACGAGGACTGGCTGGCAAGGGTGCAGCAGGTGGCAGACTGGGCTCTTGAAGATGATATGTTCGTCATCATAAACTGTCACCATGAAGAATGGAACATGCCCACGGAGGAAAATACCGAAAAAGCCGAGGAGATCACCCGTGCGCTGTGGGGGCAGATAGCGGATCATTTTGCGGATTATGACGAGCACCTTATATTTGAGTGTATGAACGAACCCCGCCTCAAAGGCACTCCTATGGAGTGGAACGGGGGCAACGATGCTTCAAGGCAGATAATAAACCGATGGAACGCCGCATTTGTGGAAACGGTGCGCTCTAAGGGCGGCAACAACAAACTGCGCCATCTGATGATACCTGGATACGCTGCATCATCCTCGGAAAAATGCCTGAAGGATATAGTAATCCCCGATGAGAGCGATGACAAGATAATAGTTTCCGTACACGCATATCTGCCCTATACTTTCGCACTTGCAGAGGAGGACCAGGCAAAGAAAGAATGGAGCGCAGATGATCCTGCGGATACACGGGATATACAGATACTCCTGCTGACTCTCAAAGAGCTATTCCTTGACAAGGGCATGGCGGTCATAATAGGGGAGTTCGGCACAAGGAACCGCTTCAATACCGATGCCCGCGTGGACTGTGCCCGCTACTACATCACAAAGGCGACGCAGGCAGGCGTTCCCTGCATATGGTGGGACAACAACGCATTTGTCAGCGGAGAGGCATTCGGCCTTATCGACCGAAGGACCTTTGAATGGCGCTATCCTGCCATAATAGAGGCTATGATGACTGCAAGGAAAGATACCGAATGGGGCACAGGTGATATCGCGGGTAATGAGTGATGGATATCCTTAGATTTGAGCAGGCCTGTGAGACCGTGAGAGAGGGCAGGAGGCTACAAAAAGGAATAGGCACCATTTCCGAAACCTCCGTCCATGCGGTGCTGAAAAACTACTACGGTTCCTATCAGGATCAGCAGGAACAGCCGATAGGAAGATATATCGCAGATATAGTCAACGAGGATGGCATAATCGAGATACAGACGGGCAGGTTCAAAGCTCTGAAAAACAAGCTGGCGGCATTCTTGCCCGTAGCCCGTGTCACAGTGGTCTATCCTGTTATCAGGAACAGGCAGATCATCTGCCTTGATAAGGAGGGCAATGTAAAAAGCCGCCGTCGTTCCCCGAAAAAAGGCAGAGCCTGTGATATATTCAATGAGTTATGGGGCATAGCCGAATTTCTGTGTGATCCCAATTTCTCACTGAAGATAGTGATAATAGACTGTGAGGAGACCCGCTCACCGCAGAAAAGCAAGATATCCGGAAGAAAGCGGAAATATACCCTTGAAGACCGTATGCCTGTAAGGCTCGTAGAGGAGATCGAGATAAATTCTCTTTGTGACTGGTCAAAGCTGCTGCCGTGCATGAATGAACCGTATTTCACCAGTGCGGATGCCGCAGAAACAGGCAATACCGACAGCAAGACCGCCTCGGCAGCGCTGTCGGCGCTATACAAGGCGGGGATACTTGAAAGGAACGGTAAAAAGGGCAATTCATACATATACAGCTTTTCTTCCGAAGTGACTATGTGATGATAAAGACTCTGACGAGTGCCGCGGATCTACCGCGGCGCTTTTTTGCCATTTTGCAGATGTTTTTTACAACTTCAGATAATCCCTTGACATTTCCGCTGGATTTTGCTATAATTGAAAATGGTTTATTATGTAAAAAACTATGGAGGTACATAAAATGGGACTTACACTCACAGAGAAGATCCTTAAGGCTCATCTCGTTGACGGTGAATTCATAAAGGGTACGGAGATCGGTATCCGCATAGACCAGACACTCACACAGGATGCCACAGGCACGATGGCCTATCTCGAATTTGAGGCTATGGGCGTTCCCAGAGTGCGCACAGAGCGCAGCGTGGCGTATATAGATCACAAC
>JAFPYQ010000397.1 GCA_017394475.1 Oscillospiraceae bacterium
ATTTCTATGCATATATCAATAGTAAATTTGTACAAAACAGGATAAATAGAGGGTTTGGGGATGGGCGGGTCATCCCTCTATCATCTTCCGTATAGCCCTGTTCACATCCTCAACTTCGAGCAGAAACTCACCTGCCGATACCCTCAGTGCGCCGTTGCCGAGTATGATGAGCTGTTCGGCATAATCCGAAGTGGCGACCCGTATTCGCCTCGCCTTTTTCAGTTCATGGGTGGTGCGCTCGATGTACATATCGGCAGTCTCCGCTTCTTTTGTATAAACGATAGTGACCTTGCCCCTGCGCTCTATCTCCCGTTTCTGCCCTTTAATCTTGTAGGCATCGAAGACGAGGATCACCTCGCACTCCCTGAAGCCCGCAAAATTGGCCAGTATATCCTCAAGTCTGTGGCGTGCGTGGTCAAGGGATGTACGGGCAAGCTCCTTCAGCTCATTCCATGCGAATATGATATTGTAACCGTCTACCAGCAGATAATCCGGACCGTCGGGCAGCGGGCGTGGCTTAGGAGTTTTGATACGTTCGGGCTCCCTGCGCATGGCCTGCCTTTCTGGACGGTCTATCTTCCCGTAGGTGCGCTCAAATACCGCCATCAGTTCCTCATCACTGTAAAGCCTTGTCTGAAAGCGGGCTATCTGCGCGGGAGTTATCTCGTCATAGATAGGGCTAATAGGATCATCGTCGATCCCATCGGTGTGCATGTGTTCCTCCACCACATCCCATCTGACCGATATACCCGCGCCATGCGAACAGAATATGCTGTCGGGTGAGTTCTGCAGATCGGCAGTGGGGTCATAGCCCGTATTTCCGACTATCTCTGCCTGTTTTTTCGCCGGATAGTAGCCCTTGAAGATGTATTCAAGGCTCCCCTCTCCCTTTGTATATGCCCTGACCTCATTCTGATAGTCCCACAGCTCGGATACTGCGCCATATCCCTTTATCACCGCCATAGATGATATTTCGGGCGCCTCATATTCCGCTCCCATGGCGTTCAGATCATTGAGGGCGCGTCCCAGCGCGGTCTGAGGAACACACAGTATAAGATCATAGTAGGGTTCAAGGAGCACATTGTCTGCCTTCATGAGCCCCTGCCTTACCGCACGGCTCGCAGCCTGATATATATCCCCGCCCTCGGTGTGCTTGATATGCAGCCTTGCAGCGGTGAGAGTTATACGGACATCTGTGAGGGGCGCTCCTGTCAGAACCCCCTTGTGTGCCTTTGATTCAAGTGCGGAAAGCACAGTGCGCTGCTTTGCTGTACTCAGTATATCCTCGGGACAGTCCGTTCCGAAGATGATGCCGCTGCCATGTTCTCCGGCCTCGATGCGCACCACTACCTCCGCATAGTGCCGCAGCGGTTCGTAATGCCCCACACCGCTGACACTCCCTCTGATAGTCTCCATATACCTTATCTTAGGGGAACCGAATGTGATGGTATCGCCATAGGCATCCTGATAGAGCTGTCTTATCACATCCAGCTCCATTTCACCCATGACGCTCACTGTCACCTCATCGGAAACAGCCGTATCAAGGGTAGGGATATCGTTCTCCATGGCTTTGAGCCGACCGAACAGAGTATGGCTGTCACAGGCTGCGGAAACAGAAAAGCGCATGACGGGCATTATCCTCGTTTGTATGCCTGTCTGCTCACAGCCGAAATGATCGCCCGCTCTGGCCTCTATGCCTATTGCTGCGGCTACCTGGCCGCAGTATATG
>JAFPYQ010000398.1 GCA_017394475.1 Oscillospiraceae bacterium
ACCGCTGCTCCGTACCCTTTCAACGTTTTCCTTTATGCGCTGATATCTTTCCTCTATAGCCTTAAACTCTTCATTCAATGCTAAGATCTCCTTGACTGTCGGGCTTTGAGGGTGTTCCCTCATCGGTCTCATCCCCGGTGTCCTCTTCATCACGCCGCAGACCGCTGGGATCATCTTCGCCGTCCGTGATGCTGTGTACCTTCACCTTCGGCTTTGTCTCCTCCGCATCATCCTCCCCGCCGGGAGCAGTGGTCTCCGATGCGCCGTCCGTGTCTTCGGTCAGATCATCCTCGGAGAAGTATTCCACCTTCTGTTCCTCTTCCGTCTGAGCGGTGGTCTCCTCCTCCACATTTGCAAGGTATGCGAAGGTGTCCACACCGTTCTTGATTATGTTGTCATATACACAGACGTAGTTTTCATCGGAAGTGATCCTCGAAAGCAGGTACTCATCATTCTCGTATATCTCGTCTATCTTCTTGAACAGGACTCTCTGCCCCCAGAGGACATAGCAGCCCTTCTCGTTGTTCCTGTTGAAACGCACCGCGCTTCGGGGCACCCTTATGCCCTCAAAGTCATGCAGTGTCATATTCACCTTGTCTGTCCTTAGCCTTACAAGGTTGTATGTCATCTCATCGCAACGCAGCACCACAACGGCCTTTCCGTCCGAAATATCCGTAAGCCGCTCTATGGTCGCCCTTACCTTATCGGAAACGCTGGCAAAGGAAAGTGTAACCTTGTCGCCGGGATTGAAGATGTTGGCGGAATTGTCTATCACGCCCGCTATCTTCCAGTCATAGCCCTTGATGAGCTTTCCCAGCCCTTCTCCCCTGCTGCCTTGCTTGACTCTTTCAATGATATCGTTTATCTTGTCCGCAGTGAGCTCATCTGCGTTGTCAAATGTGAGCTCTTTCTCAAAGCCGTCGGAATAGCTTACGAAATATCCCGAATCAGGGGATTGTATCGCATCTCTGTGGTCTCTCTGATCTTTTCTGAGCTCCGCCTGCTTAGCCGCAAGATCCGCTATCTTCTGATCGTAGCCATGCTCCTGATCTACCGCTATCTGATAGATGCACATCAGAGTGAACAAATTGTCCCTGTGGGCTTTGAGCTCAGCTATGTCATTCTTCGCAAGAAGTGAGGTTATGGTCTGATATTCCTCGCTGATGAGGGATGATATCTGTGCGGGATCCGCAGTCTGTACGGTACCCGGGTTCTGCGCCGAGCGCAGCAGATCCTCCGCATCTTCAAGCTCCTCTATCTTGCGGTTCGTATCTATCTCTTTCTCACTGTTGTAGACATACGCCACAACAGAGCCCTTCGCTACCTTTCCGCCGTCTGTGACGGGATAGCTCAGTACTCCGCTGAAACGTTCGTTTATGACCTCCTCGTCTCTTATGAACAGCCCCTTGAAGGATACTGTATCCGCCGAGGAATATTCTCCTGCCACCTCAATGTCATATCTGCTGTTTATCTTGTCCAGGAACTGGTGCGATATGATAATGACTATGAGCGTGCCCACAAGCACAAACAGGAAATTTATCAGCCTGTTTCCCATCAAAACACCTGAGTATTACTGCTCATTATCCAGGATAGAGATAGGATGTGCGGGAACTATGGTGGAGATAGCATGATTGAATACCAGATCCTGCTTTCCGTCCGCATCTATAATGACAGTATAGCTGTCAAATCCCTTGACTATCCCCTTGAACTGGAATCCGTTAGTAAGGATACAGGTAACGGGCACCTTTTCCTTTCTTGCCTGATTCAGAAAAACGTCCTGAAGGTTCAATGTCTTGTTCATTGCCTAAGCCCCCTACCAAAGGTCAAAATCTCTGAAAAGCATCGCATATCATCGGATGATGGACAGCTGCTGTCGGTTTTCAGATATCCGGGCATAAAAGCCCAAATAATATATATTATATCACAATATTTTTGATTTTTCCACTATATTCTTGGATTTTGAAATAATTCCGTCAATATCGCCATAATCGGATGTATCTACCCACTCAATTTTGTCATCTCGTCTAAACCATGTGAGCTGTCTTTTGGCATATTTCCGTGAAGACTGTTTTATCAGATCCACTGCCTCTTCAAGCTCACATTCACCGCGGATATAGGGTATCAGCTCCTTGTAGCCTATGGCATGGAATGCGGTATGAGTGCTGTATCTTTCGTAAACGCGGCGCACCTCATCCACCATGCCCGCCGCGAGCATATCATCCACACGCCTGTTTATACGGTCATAGAGCAGCTCCCTGTCAAAGCAGGTGAGCCCTATCTTCACCGCAGTGTAGGGGCTTTCGCATGATCTGCTCAACCGCTCGTTCTCTGCTATGCTTTTTCCCGTAAGAGTGACTATCTCCAGGAAACGTATTACCCTTTTCACATTGTTCGGATGTATCCGTGCAGCGGCCTCCGCATCCTTTTCCATGAGCTCCCTGTAAAGATCATCGCCGTTTGCAAGGCGCTGTTCCAGTTCTTTCCTCAAGTTTTCATCGGAATTTGCCGTGTCAAAGGATATGCCGTTCACCAGTGAGTCTATATACAGTCCCGTACCGCCGCATACTATGGGGATGCGTCCCCTTGAACGTATATCTGCGATGCAGGCTGCAGCATCCTGTACATACTGAGCCACATTGTACGCCTTGTCCGGCGGCACAAAGCCTGTGAGATGATGGGGCACGCCCTTCATCTCATCGGCAGTGGGTCTGGCGGTGCATATACACAGCTCGTTGTATATCTGCATGGAATCTGCGCATACCACTTCACCGCCGTATAAAAGGGCAAGCTCTATGGCGGCTCTGGTCTTCCCCGATGCAGTAGGGCCGCACACCACTATCAGGGGTATTTTCTCATCTGTTCCCATGCGGTCTACACTATCCTCTTGAACTGCTTTTCCAGATCGTATTTTGTGAGTTCGAACATTATGGGTCTGCCGTGGGGACAGTATTTTATCCTTTCATCCCCCAGCACTTCACGGAAAAGATATTTGAGTTCCTCGTCCCCCGTGATGTCATGGGCCTTTATCGCACCCTTACAGGACATGGAGTGGTATATATCGTCGAGTATATCCGGCAGCGGGTCATGCCTGTGCTTTGCAAAGTTCTCAGCCAGCTCCGTCACCAGATCCGCGGGATCATTCCCATCCAGCATCGAAGGTATGCCCTTTATCATCACAAAGGGTGCCTCCGCCTGTTCTATCACGAATCCCAGATCGGCGCATACCCGCAGTGACTTGACTATGGCATCATAGCTCTCAAAATCCAGCCGTAGCTTTACGGGATCAAGGAGCATCTGTGCCGTGAGATCCTCCCTGCCTGTGCGGAGCCTCTCAAAGCGGATGCGTTCATGAGCGGCATGCTTGTCTATGATGATAATGGAATCCTCTGTCTCGGCTATGGCAAAGTTCTTGAATGCCTCACCGATCAGGCGGAAATACACTTCTTTATCGGGTTCCTGTTCATCGGGGACCACAGGCTTTGCCTTGAATGAACTGCTGTCGATGAACTTGTATTCCCTTTTGGGCTGAGGTTCAAGGCGGGTTATATCCTCGCTGTCCTCCTCAGTCACATTCTGTATGTGATCCTCCAGAGAGACAGCCGTCTTCGGCCTTTCGACTGAGGGTGCGGTACCGATTGACGCTTCCGCCGGTATCTCCGCTTTCGGCGCATCTTCTGCGGCTGCCACAGGGGGGATTTCCCAGCTTTTCTCTATTTTCGATACAGCATCATCCATGGCCTGCGCATCTATCGCGCTGTCATCGGGTCTTACTGCCTTGCCGGGGATAAGGTCGGAGGGCACATCATTTATGCGCACCGGATGTTCGTAGGTCTGTGTTGATCTTATCTGCTGTATCTCACGGCGCTTTGCACTGTTGTCCTTTTCGATGACACTCACCGGTGTTACGGTCTCCGTCCCCTTTGATACCGAGCTTGCAGCAAACTTCTGCTGTACTCCCCCGCCGTTCTTGAAGGGCGATACCTTGTAATCCGCCTGAGAAGGCTTGTGTTCGGGCACCTGCACTTCCAGCTTGTGAGTGCGTTCCTCGGCCAGTATGGCATTCTTCACGGCAAAATAGAGGGCATCATATATGGTCTTGTCATCGGAAAAACGGACTTCTATCTTGGCGGGATGGACATTCACATCCACTATGCTCGGGGGTATGTCCATAAAAATAACGCAGGCAGGGAACTTGTGCTCCATGATGCAGTTCTTGTACGCTTCTTCAAGGGAGCTCATACAGGTGAGAGAACGCACATATCTGCCGTTTACGAAAAAGTGCTGCATGGTGCGGTTC
The DNA here is from genome assembly GCA_017394475.1 of Oscillospiraceae bacterium. Classification (GTDB taxonomy): domain Bacteria; phylum Bacillota; class Clostridia; order Oscillospirales; family Ruminococcaceae; genus Huintestinicola. Next base: position 4,298 of record JAFPYQ010000398.1, read on the forward strand.
TTCCGCCCCCATACAGGCCTCACGGTATATCCGTTTATGGATATGCCGCCTAATGTATAGCTCACAGGCATCATAGATGCGGCAAATTCCTTGCCGAATACAGAATAGATGGCAGAATAGAGCCTGTTGTCACCGGGGGTGAATATCTCCTGCCTGTTATCCCTTATGAACCTGAACGATATCTCGGGGTGGGAAACGGCTATCTTGCCGATTATGGATGCAATGGCATTTCCCTCATACTGATCCTTTCTGAGGAATTTGAGCCTTGCGGGGACATTGTAGAATATATTGCGGACTATAATAGTAGTGCCGTCGGGGCAGCCTGTGTGCTCATGGAGCTTTTCCTCTGCCCCCTCGATAACATAGCGGGTGCCCAGCTCGTCCTTCTTCTGCTTTGTGATGCACTCACAGCGTGATACAGCACAAACAGAGGCGAGTGCCTCACCTCTGAAACCAAGTGTCATTATATTTGCAAGGTCTTCCTTGTCGCTGATCTTGCTCGTCGCGTGGCGCATAAAGGCCACAGGGACATCCTCAAAGCTCATCCCGCAGCCGTTGTCTGTTATACGGAGAAAGGATGTGCCGCCGTTCCTGATCTCCACAGTGATACTGTTGGCACCGCTGTCTATGGAATTTTCCACAAGCTCCTTTATAACGCTGGATGGGCGCTCTATCACCTCTCCGGCCGCTATGAGCTCTGATAATTCCTTGTCAAGTACATGAACATGTGGCATTCCCTATCACCCTTACAGATACTCAAAGCTCTGCGGTAATGCCAAGCAGAGCTCTGAAGATCGGATTCATATAAAGATCGTGGGCTTTGTGGCGGAGCGTACCTCCAGCTTACCATCGACCGTATGGAAATAGATCGTTCTTGCGTAATTCCCGCCGAGATCACTTGCTGCAACGGGTATCTTATAGGTCTCGAGCACTTTCTGTACAGCCTGTATATTGCGCTCACCTATATTGAACGCCGCAGATGCCACTCCGAACATCTGTGCGCCTCCCGCCAGCTTTGCGGTTATATTGCGGCTTTTCGCTCCCTGATCCACCATCTGCTGCATGAGCTCGGTTATGCCCGTATCGGCAAAACGCCGCATGTTCTGCTCATCCTCGGAGGCAGTCTTTGACCAGGGCAGCATGATGTGTGCCAGTCCCGATACCTTATTCACATCATCCCGCAGACATATCCCGACACATGATCCCAGTGCATAGGTAACAAGAACATCCTCGCCGACTACCGTTTTAAGGTCGGCGATAGACACTATCACCATTGTATCACCACCTATTTGCCGACAGATGTGAAACACGAGAACAGCGTTCTCTGCATCGTCATCACACGGGGATGGAGAGCCTTGTGAAAAGATCCTCCAGGGACTGCAGCTCGGGAATAAGTATCATATTGCTGCGTGATGCAGTATATACCTTATCATGGAAACCTTCGGAAAAGGTAAAGCAGTCGTCTATAAAAAGCACCTTGCTGCCTATCTCGGCAAATTCTACTGCAGGCACAGCAAGAATAGCCCCCACCATGTCGGTGGTGACATAGGGTACGGAAACATCCGTGCACATCCCGGAAAGAGATGAAATAGCATTCAGATAGGATCCGGAAAGGATATTGCCTATCTCCTGCACGAATGATGTTTCTATCTCACTGAGATCGAACTGATCGGCAGGTGTGCGGGAGAATACCATCTCGATAAGATTCTTCACAAATCCCGACTGCAGTATGGTAAGCATCATCCCGTTTATATCACCGCGCAGCCTGACCAGTATCCCCGTGACAATGTTCTCGGGGCCTCCCAGATACTCTATCGCCTGTGTTATATCCAGAACGCGGACATTGGGCACATCTATGGTGACCAGCTTGTTGGAAAAGGCTGCAAGCGCTGTCGCGGCATTCCCCTGCCCGATATTTCCTATCTCCCTGAGAACATCATAATGAACGGGCGTAAGGTCGTCCATCTTCTTCAGAGCCATATTGCCTCCTAACCTGCCTCATTCGCTTTCAAGGATATTCATGACTGTAGCGAGCATCCTGTCAGGCTTGAAGGGCTTTACAACAAAATCCAGGGCACCGAGCTTGATAGCCTCTACTACCATGCTCTCCTGACCCATAGCAGAACACATGATCACCTTTGCATCGGGATCCTGCTGACGTATCTCATGGAGAGCCTCTATGCCGCTCTTATTGGGCATAGTTATATCCATGATGACAAGATCGGGATGCTCTGCAAAATACTGATCACAGGCAGTAAATCCGTCATCCGCCTCTACGATCTCCGTAAAGCCGCCCTCTGTCAGTGTTTTGGAGATGAGTTTGCGCATGAAAGCCGCATCATCTACGATAAGAATTTTCTTGCTCATAACTTCTTCCTCCCTTGACGGAAGATGTGCGCTGCATTTAACAGCTGTTTCCTGATTCTTTATACTCTTTATCTTTCATCCGGGATCCGATCGTCGGATCACTTTGGTGCAAATATATTAAGTGCCAGTTTGAGCCTTACCATGTCGCGGTATTCAGGCTTTGCAAGATAGTATACATAGCTTTCCACTACGTTCAGCGGATGCATCGTGCGTCCCTCTATCTTGAAGTGCTCATAGCCCATGTCCACATATCTCCCGTAAAGGTCATCGGGAGTGATGTGGGTTGGCAGGTTTATGGTCTCAAGGAAATTCTCCTTCAGGGCATTGCATTCAAATGTTTTTTCCATCTGAACATTCATTCCCTGCCTCATCCCTGTCATACCGCCGAGAGTCGATAACACAGCCATTTTCAGCTGTTCTTTTCCCAGGAACTCATAATGTGCTCCCCTGCGCTTGCAGTTAGGTGCACAGTAGGGACATATCAGTATCTCCACCTTGCTGCGCAGCCTTTCGGGTATCTTTTCGAGAACGGTATAGTCATTATTGAAATTGTAGTCGAGCACTACAAGGGAATAGTCCTTTTCAAGCTCAGCGATAAGGTCGTCAAAGTCCCTTATCTGCTTGCAGGTGGATGAGGTCAGCTTGTACTTCGGATAGTTCTTCCTCAGATAGTCCTCCATCACCTGTGTGTTGACGATGGCTTCATTGAAGCCGTTGTCCGCTATCTGCAGCATACGGTTGCCGAACTTGTCCGACTTGTGCTCTTCTGTCAGCAGCGGATTTGTCAGCGTGAATCTCAGCGGGATATGTCTGCTG